>JALONS010000219.1 GCA_025454855.1 Arcicella sp. | reverse complement strand
GGGATAGATTTTGTTGGGGTCTAATTGGAACATAACGGCACGGTTAAAATCATTTCCACAAAAGTAACAAATCAAGGTGAATTGTAAATATTCCTCAAAACCCTTAAATTAGTAAAGAAATGTACCTCGATTCTCCAGAATCGAAAATATAAACTCAATGACAAAAATATTATTAGTAGAAGATGACGATAGTTTAGGCTTTGTAGTGAAAGATAATCTTGAACAAGAAGGCTATCAAATAGACCTCCAAACCACTGGAAAAGCTGGTCAGAAAGCCTTTCAACAAAATCAATACGATATTTATATCCTTGATGTGATGCTACCCGAAATGGATGGTTTTACTCTTGCAGAGTACATCAGAAGTACGGGAAGCGACGTACCTATTATATTCTTAACGGCAAAGTCTTTGAAAGAAGACCGCATCAAAGGATTAAAATTGGGTGCGGATGATTATTTGACCAAACCTTTCAGCATTGAAGAATTGGTACTGAGAATTGAGGCTATTTTGAAACGCACGGGTAAAAAAACGACCCAACAGCCCGTGGCTATTCATACTTTGGGAAAATATACTTTTGATACGAAAAATTTAAAATTAATTTTTGAGGATAAAATTCAAGACCTCACTCACCGAGAGTCTGACTTGTTAGAATTTTTGGTAAAGCACAAGAACGAAACGTTATCTCGTGATAAAATCCTAATTGCCATTTGGGGCGATGACGATTATTTCAAAGGGAGAAGTTTAGATGTTTTTATTACTCGCCTCAGAAAATACCTCAGCCAAGACTCAACCATCAAGCTCACCAACGTTCACGGCGTAGGTTTTAGACTCGAAGTTTGATTCAGTACATGAACATTTTTGATATGGGCAGATAAAATAAATCGGATAAAATATTCGATTGCAGAGGTTCTGTTTTCATAATTTTCAATTAAACCCTCACTAAATCATCAAAATCATTCATTTTCCCACTACCTTTGCATCAGTTTATGGTGCTTTTATTCGTATTTCAAACGAATTTAATGCTTAATAGGGAAATCGGTGCAAAGCCGATACTGTCCCCGCAACTGTAAGTTTTGTGAAGTCATACCCATTCTTCTATAACCACTGGAAACAGTTGGCAGTAAACAGTAAGCAGTAAACAGAATTAATATCTGATAACTGATAACTGATAACTGATAACTGAAATCGGGAAGGTTCAGGTAATGATAAAACGAGTCAGGAGACCTGCCATTAAATCATTCTTAGTTTTTGTTTACGGGTGATGAACAAAACTGAGCGTTCGATTATCTTTTCATTTAGGTATTTGGTGAAAATAGCATTCACAATGCCTAAATTACCCATTTCAAAATGTTTAATTTTTTCCAAAAAATCGTGCTTGTGATAGGCGTATGTTTATCACCGTGTGCTTTTGCACAAGAAAACATCAAAACCCAAAGTATTGATGAAGTAGTAGTTACAGCTAACAAAACCGACCAAAAAATCTCTCAAACGGGAAAAGTACTAACCGTTCTGACCGACTCCATTCTGCAAAAATACCAATCACAAACCGTGGGAGAGTTACTAACCCGTCAAACAGGTTTTATGATTGTAGGCTCACAAAATACGCTTGGCACTAACCAAGACGTATATTTAAGAGGGGCAAGCGTAGGGAATACCCTCATTTTGATAGATGGAATGCCCATGTACGACCCTTCGGGGATTTCTTCTAATTTTGACCTAAACCTAATTACCGTTGGGGAATGTGAACGTATTGAGGTACTGAAAGGGGCCCAATCAACGCTTTATGGCTCTGATGCAGTGGCAGGTGTGATTAATATTTTTACGAAAAAAGGAAAATCAAATAAGCCAGTGGCGGGTACTGTATCGTTGAACGGTGGGACATTTGGTACTTTTAGGGCAACGGCGGGTTTGAATGGTTCATTCTCGAAAGGTTACTACAATGTTCAATATACCCGTTTGCAATCAAAAGGTTTTTCGGCTGCCTTCGATAAAGCTGGAAATAAAGGATTCGATGATGATGGCATTCAGCAAAATAATGTTTTAGCGAATGTTGGTTTGTATCTGTCAAAAAATACCACGCTGAAACTCCGAACGGTTCTGAATAATTACCAGACTGATATTGATGCGGGAGCATTTGCCGATGAGAAAGATTTTACGGTAAAAAATAACTTTTCGATGTTGGCTTTGGGTTTAGAGCATCGTTATCAGAAAGGAAAATTAACGTTTAACTACGGATTCAGTAAAACCGAACGAACCTTTACGGATGATTCAACCTCCGTAGAAAAAGGAGCTTTCAGCAAATATTCAAAGACGTTTTACGGCGGAGCAACGCACTACGCAGAAGTGTTTAACTCCTTGAAGATAAACAACATACTTGAATTAGTAGCAGGGGCAGATTTAAGAATTGCTAATACCGACCAAACCTACGTGTCTATAAGCCAGTTCGGGAAATATACCGCTCCTCCGATTGGGGCAGATACTTCTAAAACCAGTATTTTCAGTGTTTACGCTTCAGGCTTGTTGAAAACACAATTTGGGCTATTTGTAGAATTGGGAGGGCGTTATAATGTTCATTCTATCTACGGAAGCAATTTTACGTATTCATTCAATCCATCTTACTTATTGAATGAGCGAGTAAAATTATTTGCTAATCTTTCAACGGGTTTCAAAGCTCCTTCGTTGTATCAATTATTTTCACCTTACGGAAATAAAAAATTGAACCCAGAAACCTCGGTATCCACAGAAGCGGGCGTTCAAGTATTTTCAAAAGATAGAAAATCGAACGTGCGGGCTTTGTATTTCGACCGTAACATTACCAATGTGATTTTCTTTGAGTCACTCTCTAATCCACCTTATGGGCGTTACATTAATTTTGATAAACAACACGATAATGGTTGGGAAATTGAAGGGAATGTCCAGTTTGGACAAGTTAACGTTTGGGCAAATGTTACCTTATTAGATGGTAAAACCACCACGCAAGTAAGTAAAAGAGATACAACCTTCAATAATCTTTTTCGTCGTCCAGCGTCCATTTTTAATATCGGTTTTGGGTATCAGATGTCCGAGCAAATTTACGTGAGTACGAGCGTAAGGAATATCGGCAAACGCACCGACCGTTTTTACAATAGCAGTACTTTCAAAACAGAGAATATTGAGTTAGAAGCCTACACTACGTGGGACTTCTACATGGAATATCGGGTTAGTAAAAACGTAAAAGGATATTTAGATTTACATAACCTAACCGATAAACAGTATTTTGATGTGTATGGCTACAATACCAAAAGATTTAACTTTATGATAGGAGTTTCGGTAGAATTTTAAGTAAAATGGAAAAACACGTAGCTGACAATTGCCCAAGATGTGGAGACATATTTACTTGTAAAGCCAATAACGTTTTACAATGTGACTGTATGAAATTGGTTTTGACCAAAGCCGAAACTCAATACATTGCCAGCATTACAGCAATGGAATATGACGGTAGTTGTTTATGCAATAAGTGTTTACTTGAATTGAAGAAGGAGACGAATAACTAATTTTTGATGTTCGGTGTTTGTTTAAAAAATTAACAAACATCGAACATCGAAAAACGAACATCAAAATTATACTCTCACCTGTACAGGTTGTGTTTTTTCCCGAGTAGCATTTCTAATGGCTACTTGTTGAGCTAACAGATTTGCCGAATTACGGAAAGCATTGGCTACAATTCCTTCATCCATTACCGCAGGGCGACCAGCGTCACCCGCTTCACGAATACTTTGTACGATTGGGATTTCTCCTAAAAGCTCAGTTTCATATTTAGTTGCTAAATTTTTACCGCCATCTTTCCCAAAAATATAGTATTTATTTTCGGGTAGCTCTTCAGGAGTGAAATAAGCCATATTTTCAATAACACCCAAAACTGGGACATTAATTTGTGGCTGACGGAAGAACATTAAGCCTTTAGTGGCATCGGCAAGTGCCACTTTTTGTGGAGTTGTTACGATGACTGCTCCCGTAACGGGTACTAATTGTACCAAAGAGAGGTGAATATCGGATGTACCCGGGGGTAGGTCAATCAATAAATAATCTAATTCTCCCCAGTGCGTATCACTAAAAAATTGTCGTAACGCCTGCGTAGCCATAGGTCCTCTCCACGGTACTGGATTATCTTGCGGTGCCAGAAAACCCATCGAAATCATCTTGATACCGTATTGCATGATGGGCTGAATCATGTTTTTACCGTCAATTTGGCTTACCATGGGTTGCATATCCTCTGCTCCGAACATCACAGGAATAGAAGGACCAGAAATATCGGCATCAATAATACCAACCTTAGCACCTGATTGTTTCAGAGCCATTGCCAAATTAGCCGTAACCGTAGATTTTCCCACACCACCTTTCCCAGATGAAATGGCGATAATATTTTTGACATCGGGTAGGAGCGTTCCACCCATCCGAGACGACGTAACATCAGCCGTCATATTTACCACCACGCTCAGGTCAGCATCTACATGGGTATGAATGGCATCGGTACAATCTTTACGAATTTTCTCTTTTAAAGGACACGCTGGCGTTGTTAGTACTACGGTAAAGCGTACTTCACCCACACCCAGTTGAATGTCTTTAATCATATTGAGCGTAACTAAATCCTTTTTTAAGTCAGGTTCTTGTACGGTAGATAACGCCCTTATGATGTCTTCTTGTTTTATTTTTAAATCACCCATGATTTTTAATGATAGAATTTTTAATGAATGAATGAGTGAATCTCTCAGTCTTCAAGTCTCAATCACAAAGATACGGCTGAAATTTGGAAGGAAGATTAGAAAAATAAAAAAGGCTTGTAACGAATCACGAGCCTTTTGTTTTTAGTTAGAATGCAGAGCTTAAAGAGATAAATGAAATAGCTAAAGCCAAATAATGTAGAACTATTAATTTTATCGAAATTGGCTTTTCAAATGAAATTTAAAAAATTAATTACACCAACTATCCAAAAAACATGACGAATTATACTCATTCAAGGGTGAACGCTTTTTGGGAATAAATCTTAGTTGATAAGTAAAGAGAGCCAATTAGTCAAGTTTTTATTGAAGTTGGTGTAAAACCTTGAAGTATCACAAGATAGTAGGTTGGATAATTGGTAATTTTGACTAAGCAAACAGAAGAAAATGGATAAAACACGAAATCATGTTATTTTTTGGGTAGGGTATTTAGTTTTGATAAACTGTATATACATCTATTTGAAAATTTATGTAAACTCATTAAGTAATTATATTAATTTTTTCTTTAGGCTTTTGGTTGGTGATATTATCATTATAGTACTCACATATACATACTTGAATTTAATATTTCCGAGATACTTATCTTCTAAAAAATATTTATCATTATTGGGAATAAGTTTTTTATGTTATGTCTCATTAAGTGTATTCATTTATGAAATAAATATTTTGATTTACAAGTTATATCATCCCAAATACCATATAATGACGCTTAGAGAATGCTTTATATTCTTGATGATACCTTATTTTAGAGTACTAAATTTATCTATTACATTTTGGGTGTTGAAAAAGCTGTTATCAGAACTTGAAAATAAAAGAGTAAAAGAAATAGAACTATTGGAATTAAGTAAGAGTGCTTTAAAAACGGAACTTCTAAGCCTTACAAATCAAATAAACCCACATTTTTTCTATAATAGTCTTAATTTATTGTATGCTTATTCAATACCTTATTCTGATAAATTTTCTAAAAATATATTGGCATTATCTCAGATGATGAGACATTCTATTCAAGAAAATGATATAAACGATACCATTCCTTTAGAGCAAGAAATAGCTTATATGAAGAACTACCTTTATTTAGATAGCTTAGGTAGTGATATTCCAAATGAAAACGTAATAATTAGAGGCAATGTTAGTTACAGGAAAATTGTTCCGATGATTTTACAACCTATTGTTAGTAGTAGCTGTCAGTTTGGAGAAAAGATAATCTTTGAAATAATAATAGAACAGAATCGAATAATACTTGTAAATACGTATATTAAGAAAGAAGCATTAGAATTTTTCAGTATATGCAATCATTATGATAACATTAAGGCTAAAATGGTAAATAAATATTATCAGGACATATCAGTAATATATGATTCTGAAACAAAAATATGTCAGATACGTGTAGTAATATTATCATGAATAAATATAAATATCATATAATCTATTGGTGCTTTTTCTATATTTTCTATTGTGTATCCCACTTTAGCGTATTTACAACTGAGATTTACGGATATTCTCTTTTAGTGATACTTGTAAACACAGTCCTAATAATGATACCTTTTTATGTTGTCTTGTTATACTTAATTCCTATATTTGGTGAAAAGAAAGAATATTTTACATTCATCTTCTTATTTTTCTTATCTGTGGTTGTTTCATTTTTGATTGGGGTAATTCTTTTTAAATATCTTGATGCCCCCAAAGGAGATAACTCCGCTGAAATCCCTGATTTGCAGACTTTTTTCTTTTTTTTAAATTGTGGCATAATAACGCTTCCTTCAGCCTTCGCTTTTATTTATGTTGAGAAAAATAAAAGAGAGATAGAGGTCCAACGTCAAATCGAACAAAAAAACTTCCTCCTTGAACAAGCAAACAAGCAATTATTGATACACAAATTAATAATCTCAAAAACCAAATCAATCCTGATTTTCTATTTCGTAAGTTGGACTATTTTTATAAAGAGTCCTTACCGTATTCTGCAAATTTATCGAAGGGGATTTCCTTGCTGAAAGAAATGATGAAGTATGCCATTGATGATGATGGCAAGAACGGTAAAGTCTCACTCCAAAAAGAAATAAGACATATTCAAAATTTCATAGAAATCAATCAGTTACGGTTTGATGGGCGGCTACAAATCTTTTTTGAAGCCTCGGGAGTGTCAGAAAAACATCAAATTATGCCTTTGGTTTTGATAACTTTCGTTGAAAACGCCTTTAAATATGGGGAACTATTAGATAAAAATAGTCCCGTGACAATTAACTTAGAGATGAGGAATGATGAGATGTTTTTTTCTACTTTTAATAAGATTCGGCTCGGACCAACCGAGGAATCCGAAGGAATAGGTATCGCAAATACCGAAAAACGGTTATCTTTGGTATACCTAAATAATTATTGGCTCAATATCCATCATCAGCATCCTCATTATGAAATGAAATTATACCTAAATTTAGCTTATTCGGAATGATAAATTGTTTAATAATTGATGATGAACAGGCAGCAATTGATGTCATAAAATACTACATCAAAAGTATTCCTTCTTTAAATTTGGTGGCTGAAAGTCTTAATCCCGTAGAAGCCCTCGAATTTGTTTACACCAAACAAATAGACTTAATTTTCATTGATATTCAAATGCCTCAGTTATCGGGGTTGGACTTTATACGGCTCACTCAGGGGCGTTGTAAGTTTATTTTCAGTACTGCTTACAAACACTATGCTTTTGATGGTTACGAGAACAATGTGGTTGATTATTTATTAAAGCCCATTTCGTTTGAGCGTTTTTTACAGGCTATTCAAAAAGTACAGGAAATCTTGAATCCGACAAAAATTGTGTCTGATGCAAATACCCCAAAACCCGATGATTTTATTTTTGTGAAAATTGAGAATAGAATGCAGAAAGTAAACCTTTCAGAAATTTTATTCATTGAAGGCTTCGGAAATTATGTGAGATTTCATACTACCAAAGGCAAGTTTATATCCTTGCTAAATATCAAAGATTTGGAGGGAGAACTGCCAACCGATTCGTTTATGCGGGTGCATCGTTCATACATTATTTCTTTGGATAAAATAGAGTTTGTGGAGGGCAATCAGATTTATATTGATGATAATACTTTTGTGCCACTCGGGGAAACCTATAAAAGTACCTTGTGGAGTAATTTAGACAGAAGAATCATCGCTACGAAGAAGTAGTTTACTTTCAGAAGTAGAAAATCCCCAATCCTCGTGCATTGGGGATTTTATGTATTCATATATACTCAACCGATTTATGTTTTCAGAATAAGTATGCTATAAGTAGTTGATTGTTAGAAACTTATTTGGTTGTTTTTTACAAATCGCTTTTCGCTTAGTATAACATTCTAAACTTAATGGTATTATCAATACCTTTCAATTCCGCCACAATCTCGTCGGCGTATTCTTTGGCAACATCTGTAATTACATAACCGATTTGATTGGTTGTTTTCAAGTATTGCCCTTTGATATTTACATTGTATTTAGCAAAAACATTGTTGATTTTTGCCAAAATTCCTGGAACATTTTGGTGAATATGTAATAAACGGTGGGCATCTTCTAATGGTGGTAATTGTAGTTCTGGGAAGTTTACCGAACCATACGTACTACCATTATTAACAAATTGCAGTAATTTATTGGGTACAAATTCACCAATGTTTGCTTGTGCTTCCTCCGTTGAACCTCCCACGTGCGGCGTGAGGATTACTCGGGGTAAACCACGCAATTCGTTGATAAATTCTTCGTCGTTTGTTTTGGGTTCATAAGGGAATACATCGATGGCGGCACCCCAAACTTTACCCGATTTCAAAGCGTTTACCAAAGCGGGGATTTCCACTACATGTCCACGTGAAAGATTGATAAAAATAACGTTATCTTTCATGATGGCAAATTCACGCTCTCCGATGATGTTAGTATTGATTTTTCGACCGTCCACGTGCATAGAGATAAAATCTGAGATACTCAGAAGCTCCTCTAAGGTTTTACATTTTTTGGCATTTCCTAAAGCCAATTTATCAACAATATCGTAGAAATAAACTTCCATACCTAAGGCTTCGGCAATGACCGAAATCTGCGTTCCGATGCTTCCGTAGCCTACCAAACCTAATTTTTTCCCTCTGATTTCGTAAGAATTTTTGGCTGATTTATCCCAAATACCTTCGTGCATTTTGTTTGACTTCGTCATGATGTCACGAGTAAGGATAATCATTTCACCAATTGCCATTTCTACTACCGAGCGAGTATTTGAATACGGAGCGTTGAAGACTGCAATACCACGGCGTTCACATTCGTCCAAATTGATTTGATTTGTACCGATGCAAAACGCACCAACCACCATCAAACGACTGGCGTTTGGGTGTTCCAAAACCCGTTTTGTTAAGTTTGTTTTTGAGCGTAAACCCAAAATAGAAACGCCTTTGATTTTCTCTATCAGTTCGTCTTCATCCAAAGCTCCTTTCAATAATTCTACCTGAAAACCCTCTTCTTTGAATGCCGCAACAGCTTTTGGGTGAACGTTTTCTAATAACAAAACCTTAATTTTTGATTTTGGATATGATTGAGAACGGCTCAGTCCATTGATGTATAAAAACTCATCAAATGAGTGTACAATTTCATCAGCCTTATCGGTAACTTTCTGGCGTTCAACATTTTCGGTAAAAGCAAAGAATTTATTTGCCAAACCAGCTTCACGCATTTCGTAGTCGGTATAGCCATCACCAATGGCGTAAATATCTCCTTCAAGCTCCAAATCACGGAGTAATTTTACCTTGCCTTTATCTTGTGATAGTAGATTTGATTCGTCATAACCTGTGATATTTCCTTCTTCATCGTATGAAAATGTATTTGCATAGACATTTTTCTCTAAAACGCCCATCGAAGCCGCCACAGGCACAATAAAATCTTTGAAACCCGAAGAAACAATATAAATGTGTTCGGCATTTTCACGAATGAATGCTTCGTTACGTGCAAAAGAATCAGAGATTTTGCCCATCAAAAACTCAATTAATTCTGTTACGTGCGAGCGGTTTGCAGGCAATAATGCTACCCTCTCTTTCAACGATTGAGCAAAACCGATTTCACCTGCCATGCCACGGTCGGTGATGTCTTTAATTTGTCCTACAATTTTATCGTGGTCTTTATGACCTTTCAAGGCAATAGCTGCCAATTCGTCAAGTCCTTCTACTTTGGTGAAAGTAGAGTCAAAATCAATGACGAAATTAATTTCTTGTGCTGTGTTGGTTAACATTTATTGTTTAATCTTGTTTTTTATCACTCCGTACAAACCAGTTATATAGCAATTTATAGTGCAATCTCCTCATTTATAGGAGGTTATTATATATTTATTCATTTGAAAGGTCTAATTTCATGAGTAAATCAATGAGAGTTGGATATGCTTCAACATATTTACTTCTGTGAATTAATGGCTTTTCTATTTCAAAAAAAGATGGTAAAAACTTTTCCAGTATATTAACCGCTTGAATTACACTAATATTAAAATATTCCTTTTTGGAATGATATTCTTTTAATTTGAAATGAGCCATTATTTCTGCAACCTTAGAATCAGGAACCTCCATATACTATTCAACTGTATATTCATTAGTAGCTGCTGTCTGCTTTGATAGCTCATTTGCTCTAATAAAAGGATTCTTACTGGTTTGACCAACTTTGATTAAATCTATTTGATTAGAGAGGCTCAAAATATATATGTATTGTTCTGACATTTTGTTAAACTAGTAGTAATTTTGCCTCAAACAAAGACCGTTTCGGACGTATGAGAGAGGATTCTACAAAGATTGTATCAACTCGTTGTTTATTTCAAAATCTTTTCAAAAGCCTCCAAAGACAAATATTTTACCACTGGAAAATCAATAATATTCAAAATTTTGAAATGTTTATCGTGCGTAATGATATAGTCTGCACCACTTGATATAGCTGCATCTACAAACTTATTATCGTCTGGGTCTTCCTCAATAATGTGCCAGTTATAATAGATTTGTGTTTGTTCTACATTGGGCAAATTCAAGACTTCTTCCAAAACTAATTCAGCAAAGTTTGAAGAATAAAACCATTCCAATTTTTCGGCATATTCGTCTAAAATTTCAGTTGTGATAATCAAGGTGAATTTTTGTTCACGTAGGGCATCATACAACCATCTGACCTGTGAACGCTTAGGAACAATAGCCAAAAGAATATTGGTATCAATCAAAATTTTCATTTTCGAGGTGTTCGTAGGTGCATATTCAATAATTCCTCAATGGTGTCCTCGTTCATGCCCTTTTCCTCCCAAATTTTTTCTGACTCTCTATCTACTTTTTGGGCATAATAATTTGCCAAGAAACCTTTCAACTCCTGCAATTCATTTTCTGATTTCAATCTATCAAACATCTGTAAAAGATGAATTTGAATGGGATTTAATTTTGTTGGCGTTGCCATATCTTTATCATTTTAATTCTCTAAAAACCATTCCAAAGCTCGCCTCTCTGACCATAAAACTCCTTGATAATCAGCTTGATAAAAGCCACAATGTCCGCCTGTTTTGGGGGCTTGAAAATAGACTTTTTCCAAATGTTTTACTTTCTCAAAAGGAAAACAGTCTTTCGAGAGAAAAGGGTCATTTTGGGCATTGATGATTAGCGTTTGGATAGCAATTTTATCCAAAAAATACAACGAACTGTTCTGCTCGTAGTAATCTTCGGCATCTTTGAATCCATGTAGTTGTGAAGTGTAAGCATCGTCGAAATCTTTTAATGTTTTGATTTTCGGGATGATTGAAGTATTGATGTCAAATGCTGGAAAGCGTTGAGCTTTTGCTTTTATCTTCGCTATTAAAGATTTATTAAATCGTTTGGTATAAAGCCAACCGATAGTCTTACTGCTACTTGACAGGTGCAAAGGTACTGAAAAAACGACCGCTTTTTGGACTTCAGGATAAAGATTTTGTCCTTTTTCGCCTAAAAACTTGAGGGTTAAATTTCCCCCGAGACTGAATCCTACTAAATATATTTTTTTGTAACCTTTTGTAATAGCGTGTTTTACGACCAAATCTAAATCATCCGTAGCTCCACTATGATAAAAGCGTTTAGTTTGATTGATTTCCCCTGAGCAACTTCTGAAATTCCACGCTAAACAATCAAATCCATGGGTGTTAAAATGCTTTACCATGCCCATCATGTATTGGCGTGAGGTATCACCTTCGAGACCATGAGAAAGCATGACCAGTGATTGGTTGTGTGTATTTACTTTTGAAAAATCTAAATCCAAAAAATCACCATCATGGGTACTAATTCTTTCACGCACGTAGTTTATGCCCTCAACTTTTCGGAAAACAGATGGAAAAATAGTCTGTAAATGTCCCTCGGGCAACCAAAGAGGTGCTTGATAATCAGCGTGTTGAATTAATGGCATTCATTTCAAAATTTTATGCTTGAATTTACAGCTAATCTTTGAAAAATGGTATAAAATTTAACAAAATCAATATATTTTCTTGGAATAGTTTAAAATAAAGCATAAAATGAAAAAACCTTGAAGATTTGAAATCATCAAGGCTTTTTCACAGGAAAGACTCCAATCTTACATCCCAACTTTGGGTAATACAGGTAAACTTTCGTTGCCATCTTCACTAACTGCCTGAACGGCAAAGAAATAATGGTCTTTTGAGTACGGCAAAACGATGCCGTTTTTAGTTGTAAAAATCTTCTTTTGCCAAAATGGTTGATAGGTTTCACGCATCAAAACGTAGTAACCTTTTACTTTGCCTGTTTTGGGGGTTTGCCAAAAAAGCGTTGTTGAATTAGTGAGGTTTTTGGTATCAATCGTTAAATTTTGCACCGTTGAAGGAGATTTAGCCAAGTTGGCAAGGGTAGCCAAATTCATAGCGGTATTTTTGCGGAGATATTCAAAGTCCATGAACTCAGGCAAATCTCCGTATTTCACTCCTTTTTCGGTTCTTAAATCTTGGTGTTGATGTTCGTAGTTTTCGTTCATTTCCGTAATTCTCACGGCTGGAAAACCTTTCTGAACGAATGGGGTGTGGTCGCCCCCACGCAAGAAGCGGTCGTTTCTGTACACCATTACCACTTCTAAATTACTAACGTACCGCTCGCCAATTTCTTTGGTATAACGGGCCAAAGTACGAGCTTTCCCATCATTCTCTTGTCCGAAATTACGAATGCTTGAAGCTTTTTTGTCTAATTCAAAAAATGGTAAACCTTCGCTAAAAATCCTAACTCTGGTATTATCAATAATATTGGTTTCGTTAGAATTATTCGAACCCATAATGTCGTTGTTCAAAATGCCTTCTATGTTCCATTTTTCTTCAAATGCCTGATTAGCAAGGTGTTCAGCACCCAAAAGCCCTTGTTCTTCACCACTAACTACCAAGAAAATTATTGTTGCTGGAAACTTCGCTTTTGCCATTACTCGTGCCAATTCAATCACGGCAGCCGTTCCCGAACCATCGTCATTTGCCCCTGGGGCATCATCCGTGCGATTCATCACGTTAGAAACTCGGCTATCAATATGCCCCGATACCAAAAAGATACGGTCATCGGCGGGGTCAGTGCCTTTGAGGGTTGCCATTACATTTCCCATTTGTATATCTGTATCTACTCGTCTGGTATCTTTGGGTTGTGTCCACGCATCAATCTTAGCTGTCATTCTGCCATCTGATTGCTTGGCAAATTCTTGGAAGCGACTCAAAACCCAGTTTCTGGCGGCACCAATTCCTTTTTTAGGGTCGGTGGTTGTACTCAAAGTGCTACGAGTACCAAAACTGACTAATTTTAGGATATGAGCTTTTAAACTATCGTTGTTTATTTCTGAAACCAGATTTTCAATAACGGGGTCTCGTTGAATAATTGTCTGTGAAAATGCAGAGGGTAAAATGGCTGCGAAAAATAGTAAAGTGGTAAGTTGTTTTTTCATGAAGTGAATAGTGTTGGATGATGAATGAATAAAAATACAAACTAACTGACTACCAACAAAGCGTAGATTTAGTAAATTTTTACTGAATGGACACAAACAAAAAAGTCGGGCAATACCCGACCTTTTGTCACCTTCTTCTGTTAACCAAAAAACTAATCAATTAAAATTGTGTATAGTTGATTGGAGTTTGTTGATGAAATGTAACTCCTTGTTAATCAACTAATTTGAATGTGC
>JALONS010000026.1 GCA_025454855.1 Arcicella sp. | reverse complement strand
GTTGGTAGAAATCCTAATATTGGTGGATATTCAAATTTACCTACTGATTTAAACGGTACAACGGGTAATCAAGATTTGAAAATGCAAATTGATTTCCGTAGAATTTACTGGGATATTCTTATTGATTGGTTTGGAAGGAGCAAAACTGAGGCATCTTCATTACTACTGAACAAAACATTCGATACCGTTTCTTTATTTACTGATGAAGTGTGTACCATTAAAACAGGCAGCTGGCACGATGAAAAAACGTGGTCTTGTGGGCGTGTGCCTTTCAATACGGAAAATGCTCGTATCTGTGCAGGTCATACCGTTACATTAAATGCCAATGCCTCCATCAAAAATCTTCAGAATTTCGGAAATTTGAACATCGCAGCAGGCGTAAATCTCTCAATACAGGGAGTCTAATATCAAACTAAATATCTGTAAATCTGCGTTTTAGTATATTTTCAAACCCAGTTTTATAGTGCATAAAAATAGGGTAGGAATGTTAAAACTCCTACCCTATTTTATGGATATTCTATTTGGGTTTATATCTTAATCTTGTATCAAAGACTCCGCCTCTCGCTTCTTATTTACCCTTGCTGATACCCCAATACTAATTTCATAAAGACCCAAGAGTGGTAGCGTTACCAAAAGCTGCGAAATCATATCTGGCGAAGGCGTAATGATTGCCGCAATAATCAAAATGACTACCAAAGCATGGCGGCGATATTCCCGCATGAAAGCAGGGGTGAGAAAACCCACCATTGATAGTACGTAGGCTATCATCGGTAATTGAAAAGTAATACCACACGCCAAAGTCATGGTTGAGAGTAACGAGATGTAGTCATTAATATCAAACTGGTTTTGGATAGAGTCGTCCAACTTGAAGCTCGCCAAAAAGTTGATTGCCATCGGAGAAACGACAAAATAACCAAAAGCTACACCCGTAAAAAATAACAACGAAACCCAAAATACGGCTCCTCTGGCGGCTTTGGCTTCTTTTGCTTTCAAACCAGGTTTTACAAAACGCCAAATTTCCCAAAAGAAATAAGGAAAAGCAAACAACAAACCAACCATGATAGACTGTGTAAGTGCCATCATGAATTGTCCTGATACTTCACGGCTCTGGAGGATAAAATCGGCTTGTTTGAAACACAAACCATCTACACCCGTCAAATCTGCCAATTTGCACAGCATCCTATTCGTCCAAAATTCAGATTTTGAAGGTCCCATAATGATTCCTCCGAAAATCTCTTTCTGAAAAATCCACGCAATGATAGTAAAAACAAAAATGGCAATCAAAGAACGTATAATATGCCAGCGTAATTCTTCGAGGTGGTCAATGAAAGACATTTCCTTGCCTTCCGCTTCGTCTATTTCGTGTTCAAAATCTTGGTCTAATGCCATTTTATTACAGTTGAGTAGTTTTTAATCTACCAAATAATATCTACAATGTGTTTATAATTTTCAAACTTGTCATCAATCGTGATGATTGAGAGTTGCTCTTGTAAAGCCGTTGCAATGAGTATTCTATCAAAAGGGTCTCGATGCTCAGAAAATAATGGAACGGATTGATAACTTTCGAGGTGATATACTGAAAGAGGCAATATTTTTATTCTTTGGTTATCAAGTTCTTTTACAATATCGTGAATTTTTTCACTAAATGATAACTTCCCGATTTTTACCTTTATTGCAATCTCAAATAAAGAAATAATACTTACAAATATCTCATTCTCTACATTCGCAATATAATTTTTTGCCTTATTTGATAGCCTATCATCATCTTCTAATAACCAAATTACTACATGAGTATCTAATAAAATATTCATTACATATAGTCTTTTAAATCATCAAGAGGTTCATTAAAATCATCAGGAACGGTAAAACTTCCCTTCATTGTTCCAAACTGACGCTTTTTCTTTGTCTTCTCTTCAATTTCAAGGGGTTCAGTAAAACTCACAAAAACTTTAACTTTTTTATTTGTCTTTGGCAAATCGTCTAAGACAATCTGTCCATTTTCATAAAAACCAGAAATCATTGTTCCTACCATTGCTTTTGATATTTAGTTGTTTCACAAAGTTACATCAAAAACACAAAAAACCCCGACAACGTTTAGTATTGTCAGGGTTTTTATGATGTACCATGTATTTAGTATCAAGTATTAAGTATTCTTTTACAGTTAATTTATGAGATTTTCGGAATGCTTTTTTAAGGGCAATTTCTTGATTTTCAACAACTAATCCTACTATCTTTTTCACCTAATATCATATCTAAAATCTTCAACATACACAAAGTCTTAGGACTTAATACCATGTACTTGATATACTTGAACTCTAAACATACAATGGAAATGCTTCCATCCATTTGTTTACTTCACTTTTTACAGAACCAATGAAGGTTTCGTTATCGTGATTCATCAATACACTGTCAATTAGTTCCACAATGTGTAACATTTCAGCCTCTTTCATCCCACGAGTGGTCATGGCGGCAGTTCCTACTCGCATACCTGATGTAACGAATGGTGATTTATCATCAAACGGAACCATGTTTTTATTGATGGTAATATCCGCTTTCACTAAAGTATTCTCCGCTAACTTTCCTGTCAATCCTTTCGGACGTAAATCAATCAGCATCAAGTGATTATCGGTACCTCCCGAAATTATTTTGTACCCTTTATCCACAAATGCTTGAGCCATCACTTTGGCATTACGCTGTAACTGTTCGGCATAATCTTGGAATGTATCCGTTAAGGCTTCCCCAAAAGCAATGGCTTTAGCCGCAATTACGTGTTCTAAAGGTCCACCTTGCGTACCTGGGAAAACGCCTCCATCCAACAAGGCTGACATCATTTTTAGTTCTCCTTTTGGTGTTGTTAAACCAAATGGATTTACAAAATCGTTCCCCATCATAATTAAACCACCCCGAGGACCTCTTAAAGTTTTATGGGTTGTGGTAGTTACAATGTGGCAATGTTGCATAGGGTCATTTAATAAACCTTTCGCAATAAGTGCCGACGGGTGCGAAATATCCGCTAACAAAATAGCCCCAATTTCATCAGCAATGGAACGCAAGCGGGCATAATCCCAATCACGTGAATATGCCGATGCCCCACAAATAATTAATCTGGGTTGTTCTTTCAGAGCGGTAGCCTCCACTTTATCCCAATCAATCAAACCCGTTTCTTCTTCCACACCATAGAAAAATGCTTGGAAGTATTTACCAGAAAAATTAACGGGCGAACCGTGTGAAAGGTGTCCCCCATGAGAAAGGTTGAATCCTAAAATTTTATCACCAGGGTTCAAGAAAGATAAGAAAACCGCCGCATTTGCCTGAGCTCCAGAGTGGGGCTGAACATTTGCCCATGACGCTCCGAAAAGTGCTTTTGCTCTTTCGATGGCAATATTTTCTACTTGGTCAACTACTTCACAACCGCCATAATAACGTTTCCCCGGAAGTCCTTCTGCGTATTTATTCGTCAACACAGAGCCTTGGGCTTCCATCACTTGTTTTGACGTAAAGTTTTCAGAAGCAATCAATTCTATTCCGTACTCCTGACGGTGAGCTTCTTGATTAATTAAATTAAAGATTTCGATATCTCTTTCGAGTGTGAAAGTTGCTGTTGCCATTGAAAATACAACGATAGAGTGAGTAAATGATAGTGAGCGTGAATATTGTTTTACTAAATCTTGGAATATTCACAAAATCAAACAATTAGACTGTTTGTTGATGTAAAAATAAGGGTTAAAAATGGAATGTGAAAACAATTTTTTTGAACCATAAAAAGCACATAGTCCTGACCCTAAAATAACCTCAAAATCATTGATTTATAGACGTTCATCAGATATTCAAAATATTTTAAGGGTCATGATAGAAATTGGTACAAGTTTTGTGATTTATGTGGGTACACTAACAAGTACAAATAACCCATGAAAAAGACTTTCCTTTATTTTACATTAATGACTTGTATTGTCAATGTTTCGTTTTCTATTCCCGCAAAACCATTCAAGTTTTTAGCCAATAAAGAATATAGATATTTCGACGTAAAATTTTCAGATGAATTGCCACATAAAATCGTTGCCATCAATAAAAATTTATTTGAACCCATCAAGTCGTTAAATAACTCAAAAATTTCATTGAAGGTTACGCTTGATGAAAATTACAAAGCAAAGTTATCATGGGTGAGTGCTTTAGGGCATCAGGCTAAAAGATACGTTATTCAGATTAGTCACGATAAAGAAACCTTTTATGATTTAAAAGAGGTCATTGTAGAAGTCAATAAAGATGAAAGGTCATTATATACTTTCACAGACCCACGCATGGGTATCGGTACAAAATACTATCGTATCATGGAAGTAGATGAGGAAGAAAAAACCATTATTTATGCACCTGTAAAGATTATTTTGGAGGCAATTCCAGCTCCGAGTGAGTTAGTAAAATGTTTACAGACCGATGAAAATAATGTCATTCATATCAAAACGACCGATAGTAGATTAGTACCAATACTCACTACTGAAACGGGTATGGGTATTCCCTGTGACTATAAATACAGCGAGGCTACTCAAACAGGGGTCTTAAAGCCTTTATATTATTTAGCTGGCGGAAATTACCATTTAAAAGTTCGTTTGGGTAATAATGAATCTAAGTACATTGTGTCAGTTAATGATTTAGATGGTATGCAATTCTAAATGTCATAAAGCAAGGATAAACGAAAATGCTTCGAGGTTTTAACCTCGAAGCATTTTTTATGTTTTCTTTTCTTGAGTTAATGAGATAATAAACTCAGTATCATCTAATTGTGGACTATGGGCATTTGGAGTATTATGATAATCAATAGTTTAACATCTGCTGGCTAAACAACTTACTGAAAAATTGATAACGTATCCTGGGGAGAAATATAAACAATGAGGACGGATTCTGCCCACAAAGTTTTTTCACATAGAAATTTGACCCCCGATTTTGTTTCACAATTGGTTTTACATGGCAAAACACAATCTAATTCTTTATCAACATACATCTGAGGTCTGTAAGTAAGAGATACTGTTCAAACAATACTATCAAAAGCAAATTTTATACATCTATTCCACCGATTTAACGTTTGCGAAGGAAAACTTCACAAGCTACTGATTTTTAAAAACGTATCGGGTCGCATTTTTGTGAATCACTTTTAGTCTGACATATATTGAGGCAATCGGAATAGAAACATTAATTCACAAAACAAAAGCCCTCAATAGTCAAAGACCAGAGAGGGCTAATAATTATTTATAAAAGTAAGGATTTTCAACTACTTAGAATTTGATAGGAAGTACATAATAAGATGCTACTTCGATACCTTGAATTTTGGCAGGATTCCACGAACCCATCTTTTTTACCACTTTGATTGCTTCTGCACTCAACATAGGGTCTGAACCACTTGCCAATACGTGAACTTTACTGATTTCACCGTAACGCTCTACCATGAATCTAACCAATACTGTTTCACCTTTTGAATTTTTGGGACGAACAATATTCTGACTAATAAACTTTTTCAATCCATCTTGCCCGTCGGGAAAAGATGCTGGAATTTCAACATCATAATAAGTTGAATCTCTATCAACAGTCATGTTTTTGAAGCGACTGGCTCTGGCTTTATCCTTATCTTCAAGAAGATTTAATTCACTATCTGCATCGAGAACACTGGCAATCAAGGCTTTATCTTTCTCAGAAAAAGTGGTAGGTACTAAAACACTCTTTTGTGCTTTACCCAAGAATGCTACACATAGTAACATTACAAATGTAAAATTTTTCATGACTTTCATAAGTTTAAAATTTTCCACAATTAAGAATTGAGAAACGTAACTACTTAGAATAGAAAACAAGATTGAATAAATTACAAACTTGATTCTCGACTTTCATGGCGGTTACGGTCAAGTAATCTTAACGTGAAAATTTTTCTTATTGCTAAATCATGCGTAATAGAAGAACTTCACAAAGTAAGGATTTTCAAAAAGTATGCCAACTTTTTGTTTGGTGTACAAAGATATTAAAATATAAATTACAAATGCAAGTTTTTTATGAAAAATATTTTATATCTATATAATTGAAAAACAACGAGTTAGATATATCTATCTAAATTTATTGTTTAATAAAATGGTAGGTATCTTCGTTGTTTTTTTATACAGAAATAGTATTTTTTCAATACATCCCCAAACAAAAAGCAGTTATTTGATGCCAAAGAGACATTAAATAACTGCTTTTTGTTAAAAAAATGGGGATGAAAATTGTATTATTCTTATAAATTAATCTTTATCTAAAAACCATCCTAAAACGGTAGATAGAATAGATAAGCCAAAACTGAATAATAATGGCGGTATAAACCCCTGAACACTAAAGCCTTTAATGAAATATGCCACTAAATAAACCATAATAACGTTGATAACTAATAAAAATAGCCCTAACGTAAGAACGGTTATCGGAAAACTTATCAATTTTAAAATTGGCTTCAAAAATGTGTTGGAAAAACCCATTGCTAAAGCAACCAAAATAGAGGTTTGGAAGGTATCAATTTTTATGCCAGTTATGTACTTTGTACCGAACATAATCACTACCGCAATAATGAGATATTTAATTATAAAGTTTACCATCTTTTTTATTGTTTATTTTCCGTGTCTTTCTTGGAGTACATCAATGATTTCATCAAAATCAATCCCTCTTTGTTCGAGTAATACTAAGTAGTGGAATAGTAAGTCAGCGGCTTCACCCTTGAATAATTCATTATTTGAGTCCATCGCTTCTATCACTAATTCTACGGCTTCTTCTCCTACCTTCTGAGCTATCTTATTCGTACCTTTCTTGAATAAGCTGGTTGTGTATGATTTTTCAGTAGGATTATTTTTACGGTCTCTGATAACGGCTTTTAAATGATTCAACCAGCCCGCCTGCCCAGTTTCATTGGCTTCATTCCAGCAGGTGTCTGCTCCTGTGTGACAGGTAGGTCCAGCGGGGTTTACTTTGATGAGCAATGTATCTTCGTCACAATCGTTGAGGATTTCAACAACGTGTAAAAAATTATCAGACGTTTCGCCTTTCGTCCAAAGGCGTTGTTTAGAACGACTAAAAAAAGTAACAACGCCTTCACGTTGTGTCTTTTCAAGTGCTTCTTGATTCATGTAGCCGAGCATCAACACTTTGTCTGTCTTGGCATCTTGAATAATGGCGGGAATTAAGCCCCCTTGTTTTTCAAAATCTAAATTCATTTTTAGTTATAACAGATTCTCATCAAAAAAATTAGTAAAATTGTTACTGATAAGATGTTTTTTTAAAATAGTGTCTCTCGTCCACAATGGAGCATTTAATTCAAGAGAAAGGGCAATAAAGGGAGTGTCTTTGTCATCTACATCTTTACATAAGTAATAAGCATCCACAAAATTTTTAACTGAAATAGTGGTTTCATTAACGAAACAGAGCTTCTCTACAACTTTTTCAAAAAGGGAGTGAGTCGCTTCCTTAGTCCCTTTTGATTTTTCAAGAAGTATATCATGGTGCAAAAATGTTTCATACACAAAAAAATTAGGAGTTAAGAAATTAATGCCTTGCTCAGAAAAGAAAAATCTTGCACTCTTAGCCTGATTTCTATGTAGAAAAGCAAAAATCAAGTTTGTATCAATAATTACTTCTCTATTCATCCTTTATGAATTTACTTTTGTTCCTTTCCCACCAATGCGATTTTATTTCATCGCCAAATGTTTGAATTGATTCATCGAAATCAACTTCATCAATTAATAATTTTACTTCGAGCCACTCTTTAAATTCTTTAAGAGTAGCCTCTGAAATAGGACGTTTAATTCTAAATAAAACCTCTGTTGGCTGATACTCTATTGTTAAAGCTCCCATAGTCTAATATTTTATTTTCGTAAAGATACCACATTTATTATAATCTCATGGGTACGCCTTTGTCTTTCAGATATGTTTTTAAATCGATAATATCAATTTCTTTAAAATGAAAAATACTGGCAGCGAGACCCGCATCGGCTTTTCCTGCGGTGAAAACTTCGTGGAAATGTTCCATTGTTCCTGCCCCACCCGATGCTATAATGGGTATGGAAGCCTTGTTTGAAATTGTAGCAGTTAGTTCATTGGCAAATCCAGCTTTTGTGCCGTCGGTATCCATAGAAGTAAGTAAGATTTCTCCCGCACCACGATTTTCCACTTCCTTTGCCCATTCAATCGTGCGTAACTCGGTAGGTTTGCGTCCGCCGTGCGTATGAACAATATCAACTCCTAAATCTAAAATATAGCGAGTATCAATGGCAACAATAATGCATTGAGAGCCAAAGTTGAGAGCCAGCTCATCAATCAATTCTGGACGACGAACCGCCGATGAATTAATAGAAACTTTGTCTGCCCCAGCATTTAATAAGGCTGATACATCCTCAATAGAAGAAATACCACCACCCACAGTAAATGGAATATTAACGTTTCGGGCTACATTTTTTACTAAGTCAATAAGTGTTTTGCGGTTATCAACCGTAGCGGTGATGTCTAAGAAAACCAGTTCGTCTGCCCCCTGTTCGGCATAAATTGCCCCTAATTCAACGGGGTCGCCAGCATCTCGCAAATTAACGAAGTTTGTTCCTTTAACGGTTCTACCATCTTTTATGTCCAGACAGGGAATTATTCTTTTTGTAAGCATATTAATATTGAATAATTGATAAAGAATAATGAATAGTTTTACATATCATAAATTTCAACTTGTTTAGTTTTTTAATGAGTCTTGTTCGATGTAAGAATAGAGCTAAATTCCATCAGCATTTTAGTAACTATTCAGTATTCTCTATCAACTGTTATCTGTTAAACTCCGCCAATTGTTTTAGCGTGATCCTTCCTTCATAAATGGCTTTTCCAACGATTACGCCAAAGATATTCATATCATTGAGTTGCACAATGTCCTCAAATGTTGCTACTCCGCCACTCGCAATGATATGTAATTCAGGGAATTGCTCTTGGAGATTTTTGTATAAATCAAAACTTGGTCCTTGCAATAAACCATCTTTAGCTACATCCGTTGAAATCGTATATTTTGCTCCTTTTTGGATGTATTCACCCATAAAATCATAGATAGATGTGGTGGTAGCTTCCTCCCAACCCGAAATAGCAATTTTTTCATCACGGGCATCTGCCCCTAAGATAATTTTATCACCACCGTGTGTTTTAAGCCAATTCTCAAAAAGGTTTGGATTCTTTACGGCTACGCTACCACCCGTCACTTGTTTTGCTCCTGAATTGAAGGCAATCGCAATCATTTCATCCGACTGTACTCCTCCACCAAAATCAATGTGTAGGTTGGTTCGGGTAGCGATTGTTTCTAAAACCTTATGATTAACAATGCGTTTTTGTTTAGCTCCGTCTAAATCCACTAAATGTAGGCGAGTGATGCCTGCGTCTTCAAATGATTTAGCTACTTCGAGTGGGTTTTCGTTATATGTTTTCTTTTGGGAATAATCTCCTTGTGTTAGTCTAACGCATTTGCCATCAATAATATCAATAGCAGGTATTATTTGTATCATTGTTGAGTTTTAATATTATTTCAAAACGTAAGCTAATGACTCCTCATTTTCAGAAATCCAATCGGTAATTTCTTGGACGATTTGTTTCATCGAAATTTCTGGTTTCCAACCTGTCAGAGCCGTTACTTTTGAGTTATCGGTTATGTATAATGGAATATCCGCTGCACGGTTTTCGGTCACGGGTGTGATGGGAATGGTTTTACCCGTTACTTCCTGACAAATTTTAGTCAATTCCTGTAATGAAGCACTCACTTCTACTCCGCCTCCAACATTTAAGATTTCTCCGTTCACAACATCAATATTATGTAGCTGAAAATCAACGAGTTTGTACAAGTCTTTCACATGGAGCATATCACGGGTTTGTCTGCCCGAACCACCGTAACCGATGTACGCTAATTTTTGTTCCCAGTAATGTTTGGCCACCCAAAGCACCATAACCCCTTGGTCGATTTTACCCATTTGCCAAGGACCCGTCAATACGCCACAACGATTGATAACGGTTTTCATACCATAAAATTCGTTGTATTCATGAATCATCAACTCGGAAGCTAATTTGGTTGCTCCGTATAAAGACCTTGCACCGTCTAATGGGAAATCTTCGGCGATTCCCTTGGCAGAAACTCCTCTAACGGGTTGATTATCCGTCAAAGCAAAACGAGTTGCTTGTTCTTCGTAAGTCAGTTTTTCAATGGCTTTGATGGGATAAATACGGCTCGTTGAAAGAAAAATGAATCCAGCACCGCACTTTTTGGTATAATTCAAGCAGTTGATTGTTCCAACCAAATTGGTATTTATCAAATAGTCAGGCGTACCATCTAATCCTGCTAAAACTGAAGGTTCAGCCGATGCTTCGATGACAAAATCTACTTTTGGAAGTGCGTCAAAATCTTCTTTATTACGAATATCTCCGTGAACAAAAACGGCTCCCGCTTTCGCCAAACGGGGTAAATTGAGTTCAGAACCTTTACGTTTGAGGTTATCCAGACAGATAACTTCGTAAGTTGGATAATTACTTTTAATGTTGATGGCAAGTGCCGAACCGACAAAACCCGCCCCGCCTGTTATTAGTATTTTCATTTAGATTGATTAATTTCTTGCTGTTAAAATCAAAAAGTGCGTAAACAATCTTTCAAGATTACTTACGCACAATCATTATTTTTATGGCTATTGTCTAACTGGAATCGGTTGTTTGATATTTTTTATAAGATTTCTCATGATTATTACCTGTTCTTTGATAGATGGACTATCTATATTTATGTAGGGTAAATTATCCGAAACAATGACGTTAGATGTATCCATCTTGCTCTTTTTAGTCTTCATCTTTTTTCTGAATTAAGTACGCTATGTAAGTATGACTTTTATCAAAAACTTCTAAGCTATTGTCTTCTAATAGACCGAAAACTTGATAATATAGTTCAGTCGTTTCAATAAACTTAGCAATAGTAGCTCTGTATAATCTCGTTCGTGACAATGTACTACCAGTAAAGAAAACGCCTTTTTCGGGGTATTTTTCAAAGAACAAAGCTAATGTTTTTACCACTGTGGACAAAACATTTTTCATATCTTTATTGTCACTTACTGATAAAAAATCTACTTGTCCATCTGGCTGTAAGTCACCAAAAACAAGCTGATAAATATTAGGTAAACCTTCAGTTTCAAGATAGATAACTGCTTTTTGAATTATTTTATCATCATTTAAACTTTTAAAATAATAGCGTAGTCCATCTCTTGAGGTTTTGATATTATAGGTTGGTTTATTCATTTACTATTAGGTGATTTTGTAGTTATAAATCTGTTCTTCTCACAATTTCCCAGCCTTCATCTTTGTTAATTCTTCTTCATATTTAAAGGTTAAACCTTTCAATGTTTTGGCTAATGCTAAGGCTTTTTCTTCGGCTGTAATGGCTTCAGACTTAATGCCCATTTTGTAGAGTAAATGAGCGTAGGTATGCCAATAATCGGGGGTTTCGTCAATGGCTATTGCTTTTTTCGACCATGCAATGGCTTTCTGTAAAATGGCTTTGTCACTTACATTTTTGTAAAACTCTTCTGCTAAACCGTCCAAATCCGAAGCAAAGTTAATACTTGCATATCGACTATGGAGTTTTTTCATGGCATCAAAACGCACTTTTCCTACTTTTACTGAATCTTCTTTGCCTGTACGATAAGGTACTATAAACTCCTGAAAATGAGCCAAATTCTGTTTATCAAGTTCTTCCTGTGAAACATTCATCAAGTATTTGTCGGCTAAAGTTTGGGCGGTTTCTAAATATTTAGGCGTATTGTTGGTAGATTTATAAAACTCCATACGGTAACGCTCATTTTGTCGCCCCGCTTCAACGGGATTGAGTTTTAAATTTAAACTTGCCAATCTTTCCAACAAGTCTAAATTCTTTGTTCTCAGGGCATTACGAAAATACTCCATCATGGTTGCGGCTACTGTTTCGAGCGTTGATATACCATACTTTTTAAATGCACTTTGATTTTGTAGTAATTCAATGGCTTTTCCACTGAGTGTAAATGTATTTTGAGCAATAATTTTTAGTGTTCTTTCCGAAGTATATTCTGTTACAGGTACGGCTGATAAATACTGTTCTACTAATTCTCGGTTATCCATCACCATCGCATGGCGTTTATTGATGAAATCAGCCAAGAAATTAGGTTCTCGTTTCCCTGCTCGATACTGGGTTTCGTAATCCTCCAAACGCCCTTCACGATACTGATTGAGGGCATTATCTACCGATTTCATAAATTCATTTACGGGCATATAGCCTGCGTCGGTGAGGAGTACATTTTGGTTTTTATCCGCCCAAACTAAAAAAGGGTATGCACTTACTTCAAATTTACGGGCTAAATCAGGACCTTCGCCTTTTTCTGCATCAATTTTGAAATTGATAAAATTGGTATTCATTTTTTGAATGACTTCGGGTTTTGAATACACTTTTTGTTCCAATAATTTACAAGGTCCACACCAAGTAGTAAAAAAATCTATGAAAATAGGTTTATTCTGTGCCTTAGCTTTGGCAAGTATTTGTTGCCAAGAGCCTTTCTCAAAATTGATTTCTTGGGCATTTACTGACGAAAGAGATAGAGAGAAAAATATGACTTTGAGGACTTTCTTCATAATTTGTAGGACAGGAATCGTTCCTGTTTGTTTTGGATTGGATGCTGACGGGAAAGATTCCTGTCTTACTATTGTTGCCATTTTTCAATTTGCTTCGGAACAACCTCTATGGCTTTCACAATCACTTTGGGTGCTAAGGGTTTTACAACTGGATAAAGATAGGTTTCTTCAATTTCTTTGGGTGGAAATTTAATCCCAATTGAAGAAACTAACCATAAAAATATACTAATTCCAAACGCCCATGTGAAACCTCCAACAATTGCCCCTGCGAGCGAATCAAAACTACCAAAAACTGTGTATCTGATGGATTTACGCAAAACCCAGCCTAATTTATTTATCAGAAAAACGATGGGAAAAAATACCGCTCCAAAACCGATATATGGCATTAGTTTTTCGGTGAGACGGTTACTTATGAAAGGAGAAAGCCAGTCGGTGGCGTAGCCCAAAATTCTGAAACCAATAATGACCGAGATGACAAAAGCCGCAACCGAAATAATTTCAATGATGATACCTCTCTGATAACCAATATACGCCCCCCAAAGCGTAGGCAGAAGAATAAGAATGTCGATTAATTTCATTGTGAATAGGGGTTGAGATTTAGGGTTTAGGATATATGAATGTCAGTATTGTACCTTCAAGAATCTTGAAAGATACTAACAACTAAATCCTAAACCCTAATAACTACGCTAAAAGGGCTTTAACCATAGCAGAAATGGCTTTCCCATCCGCTAAACCTGCTAATTCTTTGGTGGCAACTCCCATCATTTTACCCATGTCCGACGGAGCGGCAGCTCCTACACGAGTTTTGATTTCTTCTAATTTAGCTCTCAGTTCGTCTTCGGTCAATTGTTTCGGAAGGAACTCTTCGATAATAGAAAGTTCTACTTGCTCTTTCTCGGCCAAATCTGTGCGACCCTGAGCCGTGAAAACCTCTAACGAATCTTTGCGTTGTTTAGCAGCTTTTGTTAAAAGTTTCATTTCAACATCAGCCGAAAGGTCTGCTCCTGTATTTGTACCAGAAGTTTCTTCCAACAAAATTAATGATTTGATAGCACGAAGCGTCCGCAAACGGTCTTGGTCTTTGGCACGCATGGCATCTTTAATGCCGTTTTCA
Organism: Arcicella sp.; assembly: GCA_025454855.1. Classification (GTDB taxonomy): domain Bacteria; phylum Bacteroidota; class Bacteroidia; order Cytophagales; family Spirosomataceae; genus Arcicella. The sequence goes on along the minus strand of JALONS010000026.1, from coordinate 10,903 downwards.
ATATTGGTTTTTAATGACATAATTTTACAATTTTGAATGAGTGAATGATGGCGGGGTGCGTAACCTGAGTGAGTACTTTTCGTCTCTCAGACAATATAAATTTCTGTTTTGATGAATAAATAATATCTCTTTCTGACATCAAAATAACTATATTTGAACACAAATTTACTAAACATTTAATCAAGTTTCGATACCTATTCAATCATTCTATCATTCACCCATTCAAAATTGAAACATTCTATCATTCACTCATTCCATCATTCAAAATTGAAAAAATGACCAAACTCAGCGTAAATATTAATAAAATAGCGACCCTTCGTAATTCACGTGGTGGCAATAATCCAAATGTGGTAAAAGTAGCGTTGGACTGTGAAAGATTCGGTGCGGAAGGAATTACAGTACACCCACGCCCCGACGAACGTCATATTCGTTACCAAGACGTTTATGATTTAAAGGCAGTTGTTACCACAGAATTTAACATTGAAGGGAATCCGACAGAAGCCAAATTTGTGGAATTAGTCCTTGCCAATCGTCCCACGCAAGTAACGCTTGTACCTGATGCTTTGGGAGCCGTTACGTCTAACGCAGGTTGGGATACTATCACTCACAAAAGCCGTTTGCAAGACTTAATTGCTCAGTTTAAAGAAGCAGGAATCAGAACGTCTATTTTCGTAGATGCCGATCCACGCATGGTAGAAGAGGCAAAAGAAACGGGAACGGACAGAATAGAATTGTACACCGAACCTTACGCAGAAAACTACTTCAAAAACCGTGAATTGGCAATTAAAGACTTTATTGTGGCAGCCCAAAAAGCCAACGAATTAGGTTTAGGAATCAACGCAGGACACGATTTGAGTTTAGATAATTTGCGTTATTTTCAACAAAATATTCCTAATCTTTTAGAAGTTTCCATCGGTCACGCTTTGGTTTGTGATGCTTTGTATTTGGGACTGGAGAATACGGTGCAGTTGTATTTGAGGGAGACGAAGGCGGAGGGTGTTTAAGAAACTGTTTGCCTCCCCTGTCATTGAGAGCGTAGCGAATCGGAGTTTCTCTGTTAGCTTACGGAAAGGCTTTCAAACGCTATCTCATCAATCATACAGTTAGTTGTTATTTTATGACCCACCTTCAAACTAAAACCGACTGACAAAAAATATTTTCAACATTCTGTCCAATTTTAAAAATGTCAATCGTCATTGGGGTGCAACAATTAATTTTAACAATTTAAAAAGTAAAAAAAATGAAAGAATTTATGATGATTTTCAAAAGTGAAATCAACGAATCGTTTGGACCTTCAATACAACCAAACATTAAACATTGGAATGATTGGATAGGTGGTATTGCTGCACAAGGAAAACTTGCAGGTGCAAATCGTTTAAGTTTTGAAGGGAAAACATTGAAGCCTAATAATATAGTTGCTGATGGTCCTTATGCCGAAGTAAAAGAAATTATTGGTGGCTACCTAATTGTAAAAGCTACTAACATTGATGAAGCGATTACGTTGGCAGAAGGTTGTCCTATTCTTACCCACGGAGGAAACGTTGAAGTCAGAAGTGTAATGTCAGTTAATAGTTAATTTGAACGAGGTAGCATTAATTCCACAACTTTTTAAAACAGAGTACAGAAAGATAATTTCTGTACTCTGTAAGCTATTTGGTATTGTTGATATTGAAATTGCAGAAGATATTGTAAACGATACTTTTTTATTGGCTTCGGAAACTTGGGTATTAAAAGGCATTCCCGAAAATCCAACGGCTTGGCTTTACACTGTTGCTAAAAATAGAACCAAAGACTACTTTAAACGACATAAAACATTTTCTGAAAAAATAGTTGTTGATTTTAATCTAAATCAAAACCAAAGTGAAGAAATTGAAGTTGATTTGTCTCATAAAAATATAACTGACAGCCAATTGCAAATGATTTTCACCATTTGTAATCCAATAATTTCGGCAGAAGCACAAATTGGTTTAGCATTAAAAATCCTTTGTGGTTTTGGAATTGACGAAATTGCAGAAGCATTTTTGACCAATAAAGAAACCGTTAACAAACGATTATTTAGAGCCAAAGAAAAATTACGAACAGAAAATATTAAAATTGAATTGCCCACTGAAAATGAAATAAATTCAAGATTAGATACTGTATTAACAACTTTGTATCTGCTTTTTAATGAAGGTTATCATTCAAGTACACAGAAAACTCATTTGCGAAAAGAATTGTGTTTGGAGGCAATGCGTTTAAATTATTTTTTGATAGAAAATGAAACTACCAACAAACCCGTCGTAAACGCTTTAATGGCTTTAATGTGCTTCCACGCTTCACGTTTTGAAGCAAGAACTAATCAAATAGGCGAACCAATTTTGTATGAAGAACAAGACAGGACTTTATGGAATGAAGAACTTATTGCAAAAGGAAATTATTTTTTGATAGAAAGTGCCAAAGGTCAAGAAATAACAAAATATCATTTAGAAGCATCTATCGCATATTGGCATTGCACAAAAACGCAAACAACAAATAAGTGGCAAAATATTTTGCAACTTTACAACCAACTTTTAATAATAGACTATTCGCCAATAGTAGCACTCAATAGGACGTTTGCCTTATCAAAAGTGAATGGAAAACAAGTGGCGATTATAGAAGCAGAAAAACTAAATCTTAAAGACAATCATCTATATTTCTCATTATTAGGAAATTTATACACAGAGATTGACAATATAAAAGCAATTAAAAATTTTGAAATCGCATTAAATTTGGCAATTACAAATGCAGACAAATCAACAATCTCTAAAAATTTGTACGACTTGAAAGCGAAAAAAAACAACAGCTAACAAGAGGTTTTTGCAAGTTGGGCAGACAGAATACTATTTCCCAACCTGCATAAAACCTCGTTCGATTGCTTCGCTACCCTCGTAATGACAGGAATGCACACTCGCAATTAACCCTATGATTATCAATTACTTAAAACAAACACTTCCATTCCTAAAAAGAATCTTCCAATACAAAGCCGTGAGAGTCATTTCTTACGGCTTGTTGCTTTTCATTGCCTTAGATTTAATTTTTCCTTTTCGAGTTCAACCTAATTATTCTACCTTAATTACGGATTCTGATGGGAAAATTCTTCATGCTTTTTTGAATAATCAAGATAAATGGCGAATGAAAACGGAGCTTTCGGAGATTACGCCAACGCTCGAAAAAGCCATTATTTATAAAGAAGACCGTTGGTTTCGTTGGCATTTCGGGGTCAATCCTTTCGCCATTGCACGAGCGGGTGTGCGTAATATATTCACAGGCAGACGCACCTCAGGGGCAAGTACCATCACGATGCAAGTAGTTCGTTTATTGAATCCGCAAAATCGTACTTATTTCAATAAAATCATTGAAATGTTAAGGGCTTTTCAGTTGGAAGTACATTATTCCAAAGATGAAATTCTACAACTTTATCTCAACCTTGTGCCTTATGGTTCAAATATCGAAGGTATCAAATCGGCTTCTATTTTGTACTTTCAGAAGTCGCCCGATGTGTTAAGTTTAGCTGAAGTGATGGCTTTGGCAATTATTCCCAACCGACCATCAAGTTTGCGTTTAGGCATTAATAATGATTTTATTTTAAAGGAAAGAAATCGTTGGCTAAATGAATTTAAAGAATCGGAAGTATTTAATAGTCAAGATATTGACGATGCACTGAGTGAACCACTAAATGTACAAAGACACGAAGCTCCCAAACTTGCTCCACACCTTTCTTTGAGACTAAAAAACGAGTACCCGACCGAAGCAAATATTCATTCTTCTTTGATTCGGAATAAACAATTGACCATTGAGAAAATTGTACAAAACTACGTTAGTCGGTTGTATGCCATGAATATCCACAACGCTGCGGTGATGGTAATTAATAATCAAACACACCAAGTAGAGGTTTATGTGGGGTCGGCAGATTTTAATAATCCTGTGGACGGTGGGCAAGTGGATGGCGTGCGAGCCATTCGTTCTCCAGGCAGTACCCTAAAACCACTTTTATACGCAACAGCTTTCGATAAAGGAATTATCACGCCCAAAACTTCTATTAATGATGTTCCAACGAATTTTGGCGGTTTTGAACCTGAAAATTTTGACAAGTTATTTCACGGTAAAATCACGATTGAATACGCTTTGGCTAATTCTTTGAATATTCCTGCGGTAAAAATCTTGAAAGAAATTTCTACACCTGTTTTGGTGGATAAACTCAAAAAAGCAGACTTTCAAGCGGTGAAAAAGAATTCGTCAAAATTAGGATTATCCTTAGTTTTGGGTGGTTGTGGCGTGACTTTGGAAGAACTGACTAATCTATTTTCAAGTTTTGCCAATGAGGGGAGGTTTCAGAAATCATTGTACCTCACCCCCAGCCCCTCTCCGTTGGAGAGGGGAGCTTTTGTCGCCGAAGACTCCCCTCTCCAACGGAGAGGGGCTGGGGGTGAGGTGTGTTCCTCCGAATCCACCTACCTAATCAACCAAATTTTAACTCAAATCACCCGTCCAGATTTACCCAATAATTACGCTTATACGTACAGAATGCCTAAAATTGCTTGGAAAACAGGAACATCATTTGGTAAAAAAGATGCGTGGAGTATTGGCTATAATGCCAAATATACCATCGGCGTTTGGATTGGAAATTTCTCTGGCGAAGGCGTTCCAGAACTTTCGGGAGCTAATATTGCCACACCACTTTTATTCGATATTTTCAATACGATTGATTATAATTCATCCGCAAAATGGTTTAAGTCTCCCGAAGGAATTGCCTTGAGAAAAGTTTGTGCTGAAAGTGGCGACGTTCCAAATGAATTTTGTACCAACCAAATTACTGATTATTACATTCCGAGTGTTTCAAAAATGACCCAATGTACGCACGCAAAATATGTGTACGTGAATGCCAATGTAAGTATGAGTTATTGTTCGCATTGTTTGCCAGATAGTGGAGCGGCGAAAAAGATTTACCCAAATCATGCTCCAGAATTAGTCAGTTGGTTTGAAACAAAGCATATTCTCTACGAAAGAATCCCTCCGCACAACCCAAAATGTGAAAGAGTTTTTGCGGAAAACGCCCCGCAGATTGTCTATCCTGTGGATGGTTCAGAATACATTTTGGATAAAAATGATACGCAGAAGTTGATGCTCAATGCTCAAGTCAGAAATGATGTGAAGGAAATTTATTGGTATATCAACGATAAATTATTGCAAAAATCTTCGCCCAACACGCCTATTTTCTTCATTCCTGAAGCAGGAAAAATCAAGATTTCGTGTAGCGATGACAAAGGAAGGAATACGGATATTTTTGTAAAAGTGAAGTGGGAGTGAGTGTAGTGAGTGATTGACAGATTTAGTGATTGAGTGCATTTATACGAATACCAATATCAACTATCAAACAAAAAATAAGCCTCTGATTTTCAGAGGCTTATTTTTTGTTTAAAGAGTTTCAATGAATAGAGATATACCATTACCCATCGAAACAGGTGTTTCGAGTTACATTATCCTATATAAAAAATTTCAGTTTCACAACTTCCTTCTCAGTCAAGAATCTCCAAGAACCACGTGGGAGGTCTTTTTTGTTCAATCCTGCAAAAGTGGTACGGTCAAGTTTAAGCACTTCGTATCCCAACGATTCAAAAATACGTCTAACAATACGGTTACGTCCCGAGTGAATTTTTACTCCAACTACCATGCCGTCGGGCGTAACAATTCCCAATTCATCGGCTTTAATTTCGCCATCTTCAAGGGTAATTCCTTTCAAGATTTGCTCAAAATGTTCGGTGGTGAGTGGTTTATTAATTTCTACTTGGTACAGTTTTTCTACTTCGTTTGATGGGTGGGTCAATTTGTCAGCTAACTCTCCATCGTTGGTCAAAAGCAATAAACCTGTGGTATTTCTATCCAAACGTCCTACTGGGTAGATACGCTCTTCACAAGCATTTTTTACCAAATCCATTACCGTTTTACGGTCGTCTGGGTCTTCGGTTGTCGTGATGAAGTCTTTGGGTTTATTTACCAAAACATAAACCATTTTCTCACGGTTCAACTTACGATTTCCATATTTTACAACGTCCCCCGGTTTTACCTGATAACCCATTTCGGTTACGATATTGCCGTTTACTTTAATTTCGCCAGCTTTGATTAAATCATCGGCTTCTCTGCGTGAACAAATACCCGCATTAGCAATGTAACGATTTAAACGAATATCCGAACTATTCTTTTTTTCAGACTCTTCAATTTTCTTCTGAACTTTCTTCGGAGCGGTATCTTTATAACCTCCAATTTTATACGTTGGAGTCCATTTATCAGATTCCTCTACTGGTCGGTGAGCTTTGAAAAGGTTTTTACCACCAAAGTTTGCTTTCGCCGAACCGTAGGTTTTTTCTGTCTTTTTTCTTTCTGGTTTTTCGCCTTCAAACTTTCCTTTTTTATCTTCTCTTTGTTCAAAAGGTTTATCCGAGAAATTATTGGGGCGAGGTTTGTTGAAATCTCCTTTGTCGAAACGTTTGGCTACGGGTTTTCTTTTATCAGAACCTTCCTCTCTTCTTCCGTTGAAAGGTCTTTTCTCATCACGATTAAAGTCTTTCCTCTCTGAACGCTCACCATTAAAATCTCTTCTCTCTGAACGCTCTCCATAAGGTTTACGCTCGCCCGAGTTAAAATCTCTTCTCTCTCCTCTATTCTCTGAACGCTCTCCATAAGGTTTACGCTCGCCCGAGTTAAAATCTCGTCTCTCTCCTCTATTCTCTGAATAAGGTCTTCTTTCCGAACGCTCATCCCGATTAAACTCTCTCCTCTCTCCTCTATTATCTGAACGTCTTTCACCATTAAACTCTCTTCTCTCTCCTCCATTCTCTGAACGTTCACCATAAAGTTTACGCTCACCTGAGTTGAAATCTCTTCTTTCTCCTCTATTCTCAGAACGCTCTCCATAAGGTTTACGATCGCCTGAGTTAAACTCTCTTCTCTCTCCTCTATTCTCTGAACGCTCTCCATAAGGTTTACGATCGCCTGAGTTAAACTCTCTTCTCTCTCCTCTATTCTCTGAACGCTCTCTATAAGGTTTACGCTCGTCTGATTTAAACTCTCTTCTCTCTCCTATATTCTCTGAACGTTCACCGTAAGGTTTTCTTTCACTTCTATTCTCTGAACGTTCACCATTAAACTCTCTTCTCTCTCCTCTATTCTCTGAATAACCTCTATTCTCTGAACGTCTTTCACCATTAAATTCTCTTCGCTCTCCTCTATTCTCTGAAAAACCTCTATTCTCTGAACGGTCATCTCCACCGTAGGTTTTACGTTTAGGTACTTCACGTCCTAATTCACGGTTTAACTCATCTTTTCTCTGACGAGTTTGTTCTCTTCTTTCAAAGTTCAAATCTTCTTTTTCGATTCGCTTTCTCATTTTTTTGTTTGTTAAAATATTGCAACATCACTGCTGTAAAAAATATGACTTACACTTATAAAATACAATCATTTTTTTCTTGTAATTCCTTAAAATTCAGCAAATTAAGAATTATGCTTTTACAAATGGCTCGCAAAGGTACAATAATTAATCAAGATTATAAAACTTTTTAAAATACAATTTTTTCATGCACCCTATTTCGCCGAACAAAACCCTCATATATTAAATTATACTCTGCTATTTTGTATATTTACTCATCAACTTAATTACAACGATATTTTATCTATTAATCATATAGGTATCTTCTCAATATGAAGTCCATTGTATCTTTCACTATCTTTTTTACTTTCTTAATCAAAATGGGTGGGTATTTCACCTATTTGAGTATAGTAAGAGAAATTGTGCGTGAAAGAATTGAACAACAAATCATTCATCATTTACCTACTTCTGCCCTTGTGTGTATTGTTGGAAATCCAGAAAATCTTGCACAAATGACATGGGAGCGTGAAAATAAAGAATTTCGTTTTCAAGGGGAGTTATATGATGTAGTTTCAATAGACATAAAAAACGGCGTTACACACTATTTCTGTATTGATGATAAAGAAGAAACAGCTTTGTCTTCAAAAATTGATGCTTTGCTCGACCAAGAAAGCCAGCACTTACCATTTGATGCCAACGCAAAACACTTTTTATCTCTCTTATTAGAACCTGTAACGATTCAGGCTTCACCTTCTTTTATATTTGGTTTTTTCTTTGATAAATACCCTTTTTCATTCCCCGAAGTCTTCCTTTTATTTACTTCAAATATCACTTCTATTCTGAAACCTCCGCCGCAATTGTAGCGAGTTTTTTTTACTTTCTCCAGATTATCCAACTCCATGCAGATTAATGTTATTAGTCTGCCTTTAAGATTTATTGCCATCAGGTCAGGATTAACACATCTTCTGACCTTAATCGACCACGTATTTCATGAAAAAAATATTTATACTCATTTTCTTAGTTAATAATGCCCTTTTTGCGTTTAGTCAGGATTCCACCAGTAAAGCTCTGGATGAAGTTATCGTTAGGGAAAAACGCAAAACAGCCAAAGAAAGAGGCGAATTTAAACGACACGCTCAAACCGTAGAAGCCCTGACCGAAGAGGAACTCAATAGAAATAACCCTGCTTTTATTGAACAAAGTTTAGGAACAATGGCGGGCGTACAAGTAGATAAACGAACCCAATTGGGCGGACAACGTTTGGTGATTCGGGGTTATGGAAACGACCAAAAGTTTAATAACTGGGGCGTAAAAGCCTACTACAATGGCATTCCGATTACGACGGCAGAAGGTGTAACCGTTTTAGATGATATAGATTTTGCCTTAGTCAATAATATTGAGGTTATTAAAGGTCCAGCAGCTACCATGTACGGTGGTGGTGTGGGCGGCGTGGCTCGTTTTTATCTGAAATCGTCGGAGGATAAAGGTGTCTCTATCACCGAAAAAGCGTCGGCGGGGTCGTTCGGCTTGTTTCAATCAAATACCCGTTTGGACATTGTGGGCGATAGCTCGGCAATTGCCCTTAGTTACGGACATTTACGGTCGGATGGGTATCGTCCGAAAGGTAATAGTTTGAAAAATTACTTGACTTTTTTCGGTGAGTTTAAACTCAATAAAAAGCAAATGTTATCGGTGTACATGAGCCATAACTACTCGTATGAAGGTGTTACTGGGCAAATACCTTACGCTGATTATTACGCTGGTATTGATAACGGTAATACTGCTTATACCAAAAAGAACTCAAGAAATGAGATTTACGCCACCCGTTTCGGTATTACTCATCGGTATAATTTTTCATCTAAATTCAGTAATTATACCACGGCTTTTTATTCTAATCAAGATTTTACGAGAGTTGCCGCAGGAGCGTATGAAATGAGCATGAATCCAAATTTTGGGGTTAGGTCAGTCTTTGCTTTAAAATCTGATTTTTCTGCTGCTGTTTCCAATGAATTGAATGTAGGAACAGAAATTCAGCAATCTCGCTCACAGATTTCCAACTATCGTTTTTTGGGTAATGATGATGCCAATCCACTGAAAGTACAAGAGCTTTCAAAAGGAGGTTCGTATTTCAAGTATATCACTAACCAAACCTCTGTTTTTGCTCATAATCGTACTACTTTCAATGCCATTGATTTGGCTTTAATTCTGGGCATTAGTGCCAACGGTATTAATTATAGTCGCCTCGACTTATTGGCGAATCCTGGTTTAATTACGGGTTATAATAAGGACTTATCTTTTGAGAAAACGTTTACTACTTCCTTTAATCCACACATTGCTTTGCAGAAAAGCTACAAAGACCAAATCATCAATTTGAGTTATTCGGAAGGTTATAATGCCCCAACGGCTACCACGGCGTTTATTGGAACTATCAATAGAGCCAATGATAATTTACTTCCCGAAAAAGCTAAAATGATTGATTTGGGTATTCAAGGGTTACTATTCAGAAATCGTTTAGATTATCAGCTATCGCTTTTTACCATTGACATAACCAATAAATTAACGCAATTATCGGGGGTAAATCCTGCTGGTGGATCTTACACTTATTTTGCCAACACGGGCAATCAAATCAATACGGGTATGGAATTAAGTTTGAGTTATTTGTTAGTAACAGATAAAAAATCATTCTTTAAAAAAATTGAGCCTTTCCTGACGTACTCAAACTATAATTTTAAATACAGTGATTTCAAAACTCGTTTGGGGGGTAATTTAGAAGACTACTCCAATAAAAAAGTAGTGGGTGTGCCAAACGTAAAATATACACTCGGGTTAGATATTGTAACGCAAACGGGACTCTACATGAACAATACCTTTAATTACATGGGGGATATTTACGCCGATTTTGCCAACACAATTAATGTGAAGAGTTTCTCACAGTTGAATAGCAAAATAGGGTATCGTTATACGGGTAGAAAAATTGATTTAGATGTGTATTTTGCGGGGAATAATCTCAGTAATCAAGTCAATTACACTTTCTTATTCTTGGGAAATAATGCTAATGATACCGATGTGGGCAGTAATTATCCCGTTGGTGTTGCTACCGATGTAAATCCCGGACCAAGCAGGGCTTATTATTTTGGCGGAGTCAATGTGAAGTTTAAATTTTAGGAATTAAATAACTGAGCTTTCGGTAAAGCGTTTGTATTCTGAACGATTATCGAAAGCCCATGATTTTATACTAAGCGAAAAGCGATTTGCGAAAAAATGAACATTTTAGTAATTCGACAAGAGCGTTTCTTTTTTGATAAAAAACTAAGTATCAGTACTTTATGACATCAATTTTTGATTGATCAATTTTGTAACCCTGCTTAATAAGCCGCAACTTATATTATATTTTTTTGCAAATCCAAATCAGTTGGGTATATTAAACAGGTTGAACGCATTTAAAAATGGGAGTTATTTAGAAAATTAAGAACTTTGTCAGATGAACTGGCAAACTTTCTTTCAAGACGTCCCGGATTTTCG
>JALONS010000218.1 GCA_025454855.1 Arcicella sp. | reverse complement strand
TCTATTTAAAATCAATCACTTCAGGCATTAACATCATTACGCCTTCACGTGCTTTTAGGTCTTTTAGTTGCTTTACATAAGGGGCTAAATCACCAAACTGCGACTGTAATAATTTAGCTTCGGCTTCGTCTCCTTTCTTTTCCAAAAACTCTTCTATGAAGTTCTTGGGTTGTGGATAAAATCTTGTCTTGTAATCTCCTTCTTTCAATTTAGCTTTTTTAGCGGCAATTTTTACGGCATCTTCCAATCCTCCCAGCTCGTCCACCAAGCCATTTTGTTTAGCTTCAATGCCCGACCATACCCGTCCGCCTGCTAATGATTTCAATTTATCAACGCTCATATTACGCCCTTTGGCGGCTTTGGTAGTAAAGGTTTCGTAGCCATTTTCAATACTTTTCTGAAACCAAGCCTTTTCAAATTCGTCCATTTCACGAGTAATCGTTGGAAAATCTGAATGGGCGTTGGTATTCACACGGTCGTGAGTAATACCTAATTTATTTTTCAAGAAATTTTCAAAGTTAAAAAACTGAGCAAAAATCCCGATTGACCCCGTAATAGTAGTAGGTTGAGCCACGATGGTTTCGGCACCCATTGCCATATAATAACCACCCGAAGCCGCATAGTCACCCATTGAAGCCACTACGGGTTTTACTTTTTTGGTCAGTTCTACTTCACGCCACATCACGTCTGATGCCAATGCTGAGCCACCAGGGCTATCAATTCTTAATACAATAGCCTTTACTTTTTTGTCTTCCCGAGCTTTCTTTAATTCAGCTACCCAATCATCCGAACCAATGTTTCCTTTATCAGCTTTCGAGCCTACAATTGCTCCTTCACCCACAATCACCGCAATCTTGTTATTTGAATCATTGTAAGGAATTGCTGATTCCGCTTTTAAGAATTTAGTTAAACCCACAAATTCTATTTTGTCATCAGCATCACGTTTGAGCGTTTTTTTCAAATCTGATTCAAATTCATCGTAGTAGCCCACGTTGGTCACTAATTTTGAAGCTAATGCTCCTTGTGGTTTATAAGCCACCAAGTTATCGGCAACGTTTTTTAAATCAGACACTTGTATATTTCTTGACTTAGCAATTTGCTCAAAAATATGGTTGTTCAAAGAACCTAACAATGACGCATATTGAGCTTTGTTAGCGTCGCTCATATTTTCACGGAGGTACGGCTCAACCGCTGATTTGAATTCACCCACTCGAAAAACTACGGGCTTGATATCTAATTTATCCAATGCTCCTTTAAAGAAACTAACTTCGGCACTGATGCCGTTGAAGTCCATTCCCCCCGATGGATTCAAGTATATTTTATCCGAAACAGAACTTAGATAATAGCCTTTTTCGGAAAACATTTCTCCGTAACTATAGATGAATTTACCAGATTTTTTAAATTCGAGGAGGGCATTTCTGATTTCCTCTAAAGAAGAATAACCCGCTTGTGGATAGTTGGCTTGTAGATAAATTCCTTTGATATGGCTATCTGCTGCGGCACGTTTCAAACCGTCACGGATTTGAACTAAGCCTAAATTATCAGCCCCTTCGGCGAAAGGACCGCCAAAACTTTTAAAGGGATTTTCATCATCGGTTGCATTTTCTACAATCGGACGATTAAAGTCTAATTTCAAAACGGAATTATCTTTCAAAGACACCTCTTCTGATGAAGAACCCATTGCTGCCCCGATGCCAATCAAGATAAAAACGCTTATAACTGCAAATAGGAGTAACCCTACAATGGTTGCCAACACATATTTTAGAAACTGTAACATATTATTTTTAAGTTTTGGTTTTAAGAAAGCGGAGAGATTTGAGTGAGCATAATAAACTAAAAATCACTCATACTTCGTACTTTTCTACAACTCAAAAATAAATTATACAGTTTCTAAAAATGCCAATATGTGTTCAAAGGGATATTGAATGGATGGGAGGTTTTATTAAGGCTTAAATTTTTCGTAAACTTCTTTATCCGTATTGGTATCTTTTCCCCAAAGTTCTACCGAAATAACCGATGGCATCATACCGCTTTCATCAACCGTTACGAATACTTTTTTTAGAATTTGCATTTTGCCATTAATCGGGAAAAGGGCAACAGGCTCACCTTTCGCATTGAGTTTTACGACAAATCTACGCTTACGATACGCCAGAAAATGCCCGTCGTAGCTACCTGCTTCGCTCGCTATGGGTTTCGTGTGCAAGCCATACGCCAATGAACGTTGGATACCCGTGAGTTCTTGTTTTTTCCCTCCTTCGGTATAACGAATCCAATAGGTATGCACAGGGTTTTTGGGGTCTAATTTTTTGTCGGTACCCAAGTTGGCATCATACACAATGGTATTGATGTTTGAACTACGCTGGATGTAAAATAACTGTACGGCGGAGGTAGGAGGAACAGGGAATTGCTCAACGGTTGATGGGGCTGGTGTTTTTGTTTTTTTTTGAGCTAAACTATTGAAATTCAATAAAATAGAAAGCAAAAGAGTGAGTTTTAAAAATCGCATTGAAGTAAATAATAATTCAGTATCGGCAATGGGCTTTCAGTAAAATATGAATCAAGAATTTAGCTGAAAATAAATAAGTTTGCAAAGGTACACAATGAAAGGTTTATTTCATTATTTGCTCAACAATCGTTTGGGAATCGAGATGAATCTGTCGTAAAATTCCCGAAATGGGTACTTGAAAACCCAGAAAATACATACCCTCAAAACCCTGTTCGTGAGTCCAGAGGGCTTTAGGATAATGCCTATCGTTCAAAATTTTCTCTACTCCCACAATAAAATCTTCAAGCTGTGCTTTATAACCCGTTGCCAAAATGATAGCCTCGAAGTTTTGCGTTTGATTATCTTTGAAAACAACGGATTTTTCTTTGAAATATTGAATATCTGGCAGCACTTTAATGTTTCCTTTCTTAATTTGTGCTACCGTTCCAATATCAATAACGGGTACTTTGGCAAATACTCTCAATTGCTTAGAAGGGGCATATTGCGGGGCTTCGATGCCGTATTTTGATAAATCGCCAATGGCTAATTTTCTAAACAATAAACCTACCGAATCATAAACCCAATGGGGAAATTGACTCAGAAAAATAGCCAAACGTTGGGCTGGTTTACCCATAAAATCTCGTTTGATGATATTCATGGGACTGCGGACTACAATACTTGGATTAGCTCCGTTTTCTACTAAATCAAGGGCAATTTCTGCCCCTGTGTTGCCCATACCTACCACTAATACTTTTTTCCCCACGAAGGGTTCGGCATTTTTGTAGTCTTTGCTATGGATTTTTATTCCTTCAAAATCTTCAAAACCTTGCCATTGAGGTTCAACTGCCACTCGGTTGTATCCCGTACAAATTATTACGTTTTCAGAAATATAGGTTACGCCTGTGTGAGTGCGTGTATGCCAACGTTGATTTTCTTTTATCACCGAAATAACCGATTGGTTAAATACTGGATTGATTTGAAATGTTTGGCAATAGTTTTCGTAGTAGTCAATCAAACTCAACCGTGAAACATACGTAGGAAATTCGGCTGAAAAAGGTAAATGTGGCAATGCCGAATGAATTTTGTCCGTGTGCAAATGCAAACGCTCATAATGTTGATGCCAAGCCGAAGCAACCTTATCTGATTTCTCTAATAAGATGTACGGCTCACTGAGCTTAGTGAACCGTCCAGCCATCGCCAATCCTGCGGGACCTGCCCCGATAATGAGATTTTTAGTATGAACCATTCAAATATGAAGCAGTATTTGATTTAAAAAATAACGAACAAAACTCAGCTTTCACTTATAATTTAGGATGTTTCAAGTGGAAATCGGTAGCATCCTGATATATTTTAGCTACTTGTAACAATTTCCCTTCCCCGAATAATTTACCCATAAAAGTAATACTGGTAGGACGACCCTCTGGACGAAAACCATTCGGTAAAACAACGCAAGGATGCCCCGTTAGATTGGTCATCGTGAGATTTCTACTCGCAAAAGCGGGTGATAAATACACGTCAATATTACCCAATTTTTTATGAAAATCTTGAATCAATAGCGAACGGTGGCGATTGGCTTGAATATACTCTACGGCAGGTACAAACCGAGCCGCACGAAACACATTGGGCCAAGCGTTTTTAATTTGCCGAACCATTAAATCGTCTTTTCCCGAACGAGTTAATTCATCAAAAGCGGCAGCAGCTTCTACTCCTAAAAGAAAACTAATGTCATTAGAAGGCAATGAAGGTAGTTCCATCGGGATTAATTCTGCCCCTAATTTTTTCATCATTACCAAAGTCAGAGAATCTTGGTTTTTAGTGGGATATTTTCCTTCAAAATCTGCCTTCAAGTACCCAATTCTGATACCTTTCAAGTCTTTTTTGTTGCCATCAAACTGAAAAGGTGCGTCCATCACGGTTAAATCTTGTCCATCTTTACCATAAATCTGATTGAAAACGATGGCACAGTCTTCTACTGTTCGGCAAATAGGTCCTAATTTATCCATCGACCAACTGAGTGCCATTGCCCCCGTGCGAGGTACACGCCCAAACGTAGGACGTAAGCCCGTATTACCACATTCAGACGAAGGTGAAACGATAGACCCCAACGTCTCGGAGCCGATAGCAAAAGGTAAAAGTCCTGCCGAAACTGCCGAAGCCGAACCCGCCGATGAACCAGAAGAACCCCGTTTCAAATTCCAAGGATTTTTGGTAGTACCACCAAACCAAACATCACCCCAAGCCAATTCTCCGAGGGTCAATTTTGCACACAAAACTGCTCCAGCTTTTTCTAATCTTTCTACCACAACGGCATCATAATCAAGCACTTGGTCTTTGTAAGGCACAGAACCCCACGTTGTTTTGTAGCCTTTTTTAGCTAATAAATCTTTCGCTCCGTAAGGGATTCCGTGCAACAAGCCCCGATATTTCCCAGCGGCTATTTCAACATCGGCTTGGGCGGCTTGGCGTAGAGCTAAATCTTCGGTTAGGGTAACTACGCAGGCTAATTGATTATCGTACTTTTTTAATCTTTCTAAGAAAAATTTTGTTAGCTCTACGGAAGTGATTTTTTTAGTCCGAATCAATTCTGCCAACTGCCGAACGCTATAAAAAGCTAAGTCGTTCTTATCCGTTGGCAAGGATACGTTCTTTATTTCAGATGCTTTGAAAGATGAACTGCCTTTTTCAAATTCAAAACCAACGGGTAGTGGATTAAAAATTAAGGCTGGAGAAACCTCATTTTTAAGTTCTACTTTCCGAATATCCTCGAAGTTTTTTCGGGTGTCAGTGAGTTCCACTAACATTGAATCAGCTTCTGTATTACTGAACTCCAAGCCCATAATTTTCTCGGCTTGTTTTACGATTTCAGCTGTAAGGGGTTGATTTTCAATATTTTTCGTGATAAATGCACCCAGTGCCATGCTTGCCAGACAAAGTGCAGGAAGAAGTAATCGTTTTTTCATACCATTTTGCGTGTTGATGTTTTTGTAATATTACTTTATAATCGAAAGCATTGTTTATATCTTTGGAAAAATAATAAATCAAACTCCTAAAATTATGTACGAAATTTTTCAATTAATTCACAAGGCTTTATTTTTTGTCGTTATGCTGTTGGGTTTAGTGGTATTGTTCAGAGCTGTAACGGGACTGAGTGCAAAATCAGCTTTTACCGAAACAGACCGTAAAATGGGGCTTTTCTTCATGATTTCAAACCATACTCAGTTATTGATTGGCTTAGTTTTGTATTTATTTTTAAGTCCGTTTGGACTAAAAGCCTTTCAAGAATTTGGTTCAGAAGTGATGAAAATTGCTGAATACCGTAAAATTGCGGTTGAGCATATGAGTACCAATATTATCGCTATTATTTTGATAACCATTGGTCATTCAAAAAACAAAAGAGCATTTGATGCCGCAGTAAAACACAAAAATGCTTTGATTTTCTATGGTTTAGGACTTGTCCTTTTATTGAGTCGTATTCCGTGGGATAAATTGTTCTAAATAGCTTTCGGCTTTCAGCGGTCGGCAGTCAGCTTTAGATTGATTGAAACTAAAACTTTAACCATTTAAAGCCGATTGCTGAGAGCCAAAAGCCCATAGCCACAAAATTATGTCCGAAACAAAATCCATTCTAAAAGATTATAAACTCCGCCAAACCGATTGTCGAGAGGAAATATTAGCGGTTTTTATTGACAAACCTCACGCACTTGCCCACGCAGACGTAGAAGCTCAACTAAATGATAGTTTTGACCGTGTAACGGTGTACCGAACCCTCAAGACTTTTTTAGATAAAGGGTTGATTCATAAAGTATTAGACGATGAAGGAGGCATAAAATACGCTCTCTGTAAAGACGATTGCCACAGCTCAGACCACAAGCACCACCACGACCACGTGCATTTTAAATGTACTACTTGCGGACTCACTACTTGCTTAGACCACGTGATAATTCCCAGCATTATTTTGCCCGAAGGGTATCAAAGATTAGAAACCAATCTGCTTGTACAAGGGATTTGTAAAAGTTGTGGAAATTAGGCTTTCAAAATTCTAATCTAAATTATTGATAATCAAAAGGCTACACAAAACAAAAAATTCTTATATTCGTTAAGTAGTTTATTATATATGACGTTGATACTGTGCCGTGAACTATCAAAACCTACTCGATGATATGAAGAAAATTATACTGTTTTGCTTACTATTTCCTTTCTTTTCTACTGCTCAAATTCAAGTAAGCACCAGTTTGGGCTATGCCGTTGAAAAAGGCTTTGGGCATGAAGCAGATTTTGCGGGTTCCAGTTTTGAATTGAGCATTAGGAAACACATTTCTGATAAATTTAGAACTACAGCTACGCTCGGGGCTTACGATATGCGAGTGGCATTAGTAGCCGTTTCTAACTTTGATTACTCCTCAACACTTTTTGGATATTCTTATAAAATGGTAGTGCCTGCCACCGTCGGTGGAGAATATTACTTACTTAGCAAAAAATTAATTAAACCATTTGTGGGCTTAGAGTCTGGTGTTTTCTTCACAAATTATCAATCCAGTATCAACGAAAACTACCGCAGTTACGCCTCCGCTTTACAAACTGGCGATAGATTAAATTGGGGATTTTCGCCAAGTTTGGGTTTTCATTTACAAGAATATGCTGATAGATTAGGCATTTTTGTAAAGGTAAAATACACAGGTATCACCTATACAAAAAAATCAACTGGAAACCGCCCGTTATTGAAGTACCAGAGATGACTCCGTACTACGAAAAAAAATAAAAAAGGAGGTTAAAGATTGAACATATTTTCATCTTTAACCTCCTTTTGTTCTATGCAATTACACACTTCTTTCATCCAACAGCGAGTACCAATCCATCACTTCATCGGGTTGTATTTTAAGTACGTTACTCAACACTAATAACACTAACGTTCGGGATGCTAACCACAAAGGTATTTTAGCAATTTCCGCAAATTTCCCTAATGTAATTCTTTGATTTTCATAGAGATAGCTCATGAGTACTTTCTCTTTTTCTCCGTATCTAAATTGAATACCTTCTTCATTTTCACGCCGCAAAATCTGCTTTACTTCACGGCTTGCTTGTACCGAACGGTCTTTTACCCTTACGTAAGCCTTGCCCGTTTCTTCGTGGTCTAACTGAACAAAATGGGGTTTTTCTTTACTCTGAGGAATTGTGAACATTAGTACGTCTCGTTCATCGGTGACGGCTATGCGTTCAATATTGTAGTGAAGGGGTGGGAAACAATTTCTTTCGATGGCTCTGACCAACATATACTCTTCTTCATCAACAAACTTCAAACCTGGAATGGTTTTGTCGTCACCTACGCCCACTAATAATTTTCCTCCTTTGGTATTAGCAAAAGCCACGATTTCACGGATGATTTTTTCGGGATGATTGGCTTTAAGTTTAAATTCGAGGGTTGAGTTTTCACCCTGACGAACCAGATTTTTTAAATCCTTCAAATTCATACCCGATATACGGCTATGGCTATCGGTTTTCTCGAAGTAGGCTGCAAGTCCTTGATTCATAATGATTTATGATTTAGGTATGCTTAAAATTAGCGTAAGGATTTATTTAAAGATACTACATTAATTTTGATAAAAATAGAAAATGTAGCTAAATATTTTCGTATAAAACTACTAATTCAATAGACCTTATCTATCTTTGTGGAAAAATCTAAATCGAAACGTTTGTTTTGAGTAATTAGTATGCAAGAATTACTGACAACCTTAGAAAGTCTTTCTTTAGAATCAGGTCTAAAATATCTTTCCGAACATTATGGTAAGGTCGTTTTCTCATCATCTTTTGGGCAGGAAGACCAAGTAATTACTGATGCTATCTTTCGTAATAATTTCAATATCAGTGTATTTACGTTAGATACGGGTCGGTTGTTTCAAGAAAGCTACGAACTGATGGATTCTACCAAAACCAAATATAACAAAACCTTTGAAACGTACTTTCCTAACACTGCAAAAGTAGAAGCATTAGTAAAGGAAAAAGGTTTCAATAGTTTTTATTTTTCGGTTGAAAATCGTAAAGAATGTTGTTTTATTCGTAAAATTGAACCTTTGAAAAGAGCCTTAACAGGTGCCGAAGTTTGGATTACAGGGTTACGCTCTGAACAATCTGAAAACCGTGCGGATATGAAAATGGTAGAGTGGGACGAAGGCAATAAGGTAATAAAAGTAAATCCGTTAATTCATTGGAACTACGAGCAAGTGCTTGATTATCTGAAAGTTAATCGAGTGCCAGATAACCCGCTGCATCGTAAAGGATTTATTTCCATTGGTTGTCAGCCTTGCACAAGGGCTATCCAAGAAGGCGAAAACCCCAGAGCTGGACGCTGGTGGTGGGAGGCATCACAAAAAGAATGTGGACTGCATAGTTGATAGAGAATAATTAATAGAGAATAGTTGATAGAGAATAGTTGATAGAGAATAATTGATAGAGAATAGTTGATAGAGAATAGTTGATAGAGAATAATTGATAGAGAATAATTAACAGAGAATAATTAATAGAGAATAGTTGATAATTCGGTTAGAATTTTCAATGCTTAATAATCAGTGTACAATATTGGAGGAAAAGAATCCGTAATGAAATTTATGTGATTCTTGATACTTAATACTTAGTACATAATACATACAATACCATATTATGAATTCTGATACCCCCAAACACGGATATTTTCCCCGTGAACTCGAAGACGAAGCCATCTATATTATGCGTGAAGTGGTGGCTCAGTTTGAGAAACCCGCTTTACTTTTTTCAGGAGGTAAAGATTCTATTACGCTCGTACGCTTGGCTCAGAAGGCTTTTTATCCTGGTAAAATACCTTTTCCGTTAGTTCACGTAGATACGGGTCATAATTTCCCCGAAACGATTGAATTTCGTGATTGGCTTGCTAAAGAAACAGGGGCAGAACTAATTGTTCGCTACGTACAGGATTCTATCAATCAAGGAAAAGTAAAAGAAGAAACGGGTAAATATGCCTCAAGAAATGTACTTCAAACCGTAACACTTTTAGATGCCATCGAAGAATTCAAATTTGATGCTTGCATCGGTGGAGCAAGACGTGACGAAGAGAAAGCCCGTGCCAAAGAGCGTATTTTTTCGGTACGTGATGATTTCGGACAGTGGGATGCCAAACGCCAACGTCCAGAATTATTCGATATGTTGAACGGACGTATTGCCATCGGTGAAAATGTACGGGTATTTCCGATTTCAAACTGGACAGAATTAGACGTTTGGAATTATATCAAGGAAGAAAAAATGGCGATTCCGTCTATTTATTATTCTCACAAACGCCAAGT
>JALONS010000469.1 GCA_025454855.1 Arcicella sp. | reverse complement strand
AATTTATAGAATCAATCAATACAGTGAGGTCTTTTTGTTCAAAGCCATGATTTATAGTGAAAGAAATGATACAGCAAGGGTTTGGAAAGAATTACAAAATATTGATAATCAGAATTTTATCAAAAACATCGAGAGGATTCGTTTGGTATATGGCAAGCATAATAATTTGCAAGGCTTAGTGAAAGACTTCAATCGTAGAGAAAAATCAGATGATAGATTTGCCTATCAATTCAATAAACAAGCCTATTTTGAGTGGGCAATGGCAGCCTTCGTTATAGGTGATTTACGCCAAAGTGCTGAACAAGTTTTTCGGTATCAGTACGGTAATAGAATAGATGTTAATACAGCCCGAATCAACCAAGAAGCTGTGAAAAGTGGGCGAAGCCCTGCGGAGTATTTTCAATAGAAGAATTGATATTTTCACCCTTAAATAACTTAGTAAACATGAAAAAAAATTATCTTTTAACACCTATTTTGATGTTCGTTATGTTCCAAATAAATGCCCAAATGGGAATTAACAAAGATGGAACAGCACCGCATCCATCCGCCATGCTTGATATAAAAGCCTCAGCAACCACCAATGCCAAAGGACTTTTGATGCCACGAGTAACCGACCATACAACTATCGCTTCACCCGCAACGGGTTTGATGGTTTTTAATACTACTACAAATACTTTTTGGTTCTACAACGGTTTAGCTTGGACAGACATGGGAAATGGTGGAAGTAGCGGTGCATGGTTACAAAATGGCACTAACGTTTATACTAACAATAACAAGGTTGGATTAAATACCGCTACGCCACAAACCACGCTTGATATTAAAGGTGATGGCTTTTTGGTTTCTCAAAAAACTAAATTAAATCTGACAAACCCAGATAATTTTGTTCTTAATATGCCTTTGAGTGATACTCAGTATATAAGTGCAGCAGGGACTTTGTACGACCCAAGCGGTCCTCTTGCTCCTTATCCAAGTGGCAGTATCAATACAAACTATTATATTATTGCAGAAACTTGTAGTCGAACTTCTTCTTGTAATATAATAGGGATAAAATTAACTTTTGAAATGTTTGACACTGAGGCAAATGGAGATTCAGTAATCATCACTGACGGTACAAATATACTTGCCAAGTATTCTGGAAATATAATCCCTCCTGACTTTTACTTTAATGGTAAAATAATGGGTATAAGATTTAAAACAAATGGCAACTCAATTGTCGGGCAGGGTTTTAAGATTAAATGGCAGTCAATTGAGAGAGATGGTCCAATAACTCCAATAAGTGGAGTTATTGGAAATGCAGCTTTTTTTAATGTCGGTGGTGGAGCATTTAGAAGTGGTAGTAATACTTTGGTTACTTCAGAAAGCATGGGTGGATATTCTACTGGAATGGGATATGAAATAAAAGCAAAAGGTTCATTCTCTACAGCATTGGGCTATTATACATCTGCGGGTTCATTGAGTTCAGTTGCTATGGGTTACGGCTCTAATGCTTCAGGAGATTTTTCTACTGCTTCGGGAAATTATACTAACGCTTCAACTACTGCCAGTTTTGCATCTGGACTTCGCACTATATCAGGTGGTTATGCCTCTACTGCAATGGGTTATTATAGTAATGCCTCTGGTTATGCTTCAACTGCACTCACTTAAATTTGGGGCAAACTTCCCACGAAAACGATTTAATGTATTTTAAATCAGACAGTTACAAGCTAAAAAATTATAATTCAAGATTCATTGCCTTTCTCATATCCACTTCAAGAATATCGTTGAGGGCTTCGTCCGAAAAGTCATATTCTCCTTGGAAATTAACATGAGCATAAGCGAATGCCGCTGAGTTTGATAATGCTTTTTGAATCTCCTTCCTTTCTTCTGGGCTTGCTTCAATGATTCTTTGGGTTTGATACAAATAATTATAGCAAACGATTGAATTAATCAGCAACTGTTTGCTTCGTGCCATCACCAATAATTCCTCTTTGGTGGCAAATCTAATGAGTCCATCGTGTCCCAAATTGAGTTCATCCGATAATTGGTGCATACTTTCAATTTGGGTGAGTTGATGGTTAATAATCCGTCTGAGGTCTTCCAAGTGCATATATTTGAGTACAAAAATGGTTTGTACGAGTTTCCCCAATTCTTGCAAAGCAATGTTCAAAGGGTGTTTATTGGAATAAGAAGTCAATCTTTTTAGTAAAACAGAAGGATTGTCCCATTGCTCCTCAATAATCTTGATATTAACATTATTTCCTGCATTGATTTGATAATCAAGTTGTTGCGTAATGGGCATTCCAGCCATTCCGTAAAGTTTTACTTTATGAATCTGTTTAAACCTCGGCTGAAATTCAATTTTCATAAGGTAACACAAGGCAGAATTGATGAAACTAATCCCGTGCTGGTCGGTGGAATGCAAGCGGTTTGTTTCCATATCATCTTCATTTTCTTGATTTTCACCCTCTTTGATGGGTTTCTCCTTTTTCTTGGGTATTTGAGTCAATACAGGTTGATAGTGAAGTAATCCATCAATGATAAACCAAGCTTCAAAATCTCCCGCTGAAAAAGTGGTCGTATAAGTTAAAGGATAATGCTCTGATAGGAAGGAATATATGATGATTCCTTTTTCTTTCCCAAAATATTTAGAAGAATAATTGGCATGAATTGAATTGAGAGCCATCATAAATTTCTGACCATCGGAGGCAGACCTCAAAAGGTTTTCATCCTCTTTGAAAACGGCATTTATGGGCATTGAATCCAACAGAGCCACAATTGCTTCATTGGCTTCCAAAAGATTTTTAGAACTAATGTGCCAGTTAGAGGTTTTTTCAAGTGCTGCTAATGTAATATTTTTGGATTTTTTAGCCATTAATCCAATTCCTAAGTTACATCCCCAGCTAATAATGGTGGCAAAGTTTACCATATTAGGCATAATATCACGGCGATATTCTTCCATTTTGTGGGTTAATTTCTTGGTAAACTCGCTGTGTAGATTGACCGTATGCAGCAACTTAAAAATAGGCACGTATAGGTCTGAGGGGTATAAATCTATGGTTGAAGGTGTGGTAGTTTGTTTCTTGGGAGTGATAAATTGTAAGGTATTATTTGACAAAAGGATTTAAGCCCTTGTTGATAGCATCGAAGGTTTGTTTGAATTGAGAACTCAATTTTTCTTCCAGATTTTTACGGATATTTTCCCAGTCTTTTAGATAGGTTATTCCCGCCCTTTCCATTAAAGAATCCTTATTTTTATTCCATTCATCCTGCGGAATCATATAATCTTCAAAAGCCTTAAATTGATGCGATACCCCCACATTTATCTTACCTGATTTGAGCGATTTATGGACGTATTTGGCTAACAAAACTTTGTATAACGGCTCATTGAAGCTATTAGAACCATCCTTTACTTGTTTGCGTTCTTCTCTATTGAGAAACTCAATAGGAGCATTTGGATTAAGCACCCCCTGTTTCTTCTGATAAAACTTTAAGGCAAGTAGCACC
>JALONS010000217.1 GCA_025454855.1 Arcicella sp. | reverse complement strand
CCCTGATTTCCCGTGGGTTATCCAACACTTTGACCCATTGATGATGTATTCGTCGCCTTCTCGTGTGGCTGTACACATCATTCGGGCTGAATCTGAGCCTGTATTGGCTTCCGTTAAAGCCCACGCCCCAATCCATTGGCCCGTGGCGAGTTTAGGAAGATACGTTTGTTTTTGTTCTTCCGAACCAAACTGCAATATATGATTGGTACACAATGAATTATGAGCCGCTACCGATAACCCGATTGAGCCGCAAACTTGGGCGATTTCGTCGATAACTGATACGTATTCTTGATAACCCAATCCCGCTCCTCCGTACTGTTCGGGAACGAGAACTCCCAGAAAACCTTGCTCGCCTAACTGGTGCATTAGCTCAATGGGAAAAATTTGGGCTTCGTCCCATTCCATTACATGAGGGCGAATAAAACGTTCAGCAAAATCTTTGGCAGACTGGCGGACTAATGATAATTGTTCTGACTTGTACATAATAATTTGATTGTTGATGAAAAGCTATGAGCGGTAGATGAAGAGAAAATGTAGTTTCTCTTTTCCATCTGTTGAATCAAAAAAATGATGGTTCATGGCTCATAGCTCAAGGCTATTTCTTAATTTAGTACCGTAATATCTTAAAATATTTTCATTATGCAAGACGATTTGTCAAAGGCAATTGTTATTGAAGAGGGTCAGAAAGGCGTGGCAAAGGTCATTTTTAGTAATCCTCCAACGAATTCTATGCCAAGTAATGTATTGGCAGAATTAGCAAACACCATAGAAATACTAAGCGAACGAACAGACCTACAAGTGATTGTTTTGCAAAGTGGCGGAGAACGTACTTTTTGTTCGGGGGCAGATTTCAACGAATTATTACAGATAAAAGATGAAATTTCGGGCAAAAAATTTTTCACAGGTTTTGCAAAAATTATTAATGCTATCCGTAAATCACCCCAAATTGTCATCGGCAGAGTGCAGGGAAAAGCCGTTGGTGGGGGCGTGGGTTTGGCTGCTGCTACGGATTATTGTTTCGCTACCAAATTTGCCTCTATCAAATTGAGTGAACTAAATATCGGCATCATCCCCGCCGTAATAGAACCCGCCGTGGAACGTAAAGTTGGGTTGGTAGCCTTTACCGAAATGTCCTTGAATCCTCATGAGTTTTTTACGGCAACGTGGGCAAAAGAAAAAGGGCTGTTTATGGAAGTTTTTGAAGACTCCCCAACGATGGACGAAGCGGTGGAAAATTTAGCCAATCGTTTGACCACTTACAGTAAACCAGCGTTGTATGAACTCAAGAAAATTCTATGGAAAAATACTGAACATTGGGATATACTTCTGAGCGAAAGAGCAGAGATTAGCGGGCGTTTGGTGTTGGGGCTGGATTTGGGAAATAGCGTTTAGCCAACAAACGCCAGTATGTACGGATTTTTGTTTATTTTGCATGAAAATTATTTATTAGGAAGTATGAAAGTGCTTTTAGCAATTTTTCAAACAGCTTCATTGCGTCACGTCTTCCCCTCCAAAAGGTAATAATATTATAACTGCCTTTATTTTAAAACGCTTAACCTTTATACGTTGTTGAGCGTTTCCAAAGAAAAAACAATCCTATATTTTATGAAGGCAATTATTCTCAGTATTATTTTTTTGTGTTTTTACACGGGTACAATTGGGCAAACAGACACTACTAAAGTTCAATCTGAAGAGTTGGATTTTGATAGTTTTGGTGATGCTGATGATAAAAAAATCAAGACCTTTTGTACTCAAAAAGTAAATTATTTATCTCCCACTAAATTAATATCAATTGGTTACGAAGCTCAAACGCCTTTTCATCTTACTTCCGTCAATAATCTTACTGGAAATGGTAGTGCAAACGAAACGCACGTAAACGCTTTGGGTGGACTACGAGTGGCTTTGAATACGCCCGTTATTTCTAAATCAAATTTTATCTTGAATTTGGGGCTTACTTTTTGGAATTCGCAGGTTTCAATGCAAAATCCTGAACGTTCGGTATTTTTTGATAAAATACGTTCTTTAAATAGTACAGGCATTGTAGCTACCGCATTTAAACCCTTGAACGATAAAAATTTCTTGATTTTACAAGCTAATACGGATTTTAGCGGTAATTATGCCAATCTCGGTGGACAAACATCAAAAGCCATTACTGTGAGCGGAACGGCTATTTACGGTTGGAAAAAAGATGATAATTTGATGTGGGGTCTTGGTGTAACTCGTACTTATCGGGCGGGGCAATTACTACACATTCCTGTATTATTTTACAATCGTACATTCAACAAAACTTGGGGTATTGAAAGTATTTTTCCCGCAAGGCTAAACGTTCGTAGAAACTTTAGTCCGAGTTCATATCTAATGTTGGGCTATGAAATAGAAGGGAATGCTTATTATTTAGGTCAAACAAACGCATCAGACGTGTTTCTGAGAAGAGGTGAACTCAAACCCCGTCTTACTTTTGAAACCAAGCTAACAGGGTTTATCTGGCTTTCTGCACAGGCAGGCTTGCGTTATAATTGGCGTTTTGAAGGTTTCAGAACTCAAAACCCTGAAGCAAATGAGAAAGCGATATTTTCAAACACACTCGGTAATCCGCTATACTTTAATGTGAGTATCAATTTGGTTAGTCCGTAGATTTGGATTTGGGTGTTGGGGGTTAGGATTTAAAAAATAACTCAAATCCTAACTCCCAACACCTATCTAAGCTTTCTTAATTTGTCGTTTCCAAACATCTGTTCTCCCGAATAATGAAACACCGATGAATCCTCTCACTTCTAAGGTATTTTCATCAATAAGTTTCATTTCGCAAGCGTAATCATTACCTGTTTTGGGGTCATAGATACGTCCACCTTCCCATTTATTTTCTCCTTTAAAAGAAAAATCTCTCAAATTTTCTAAGCCTTTCAGTGGTCGGTTTTTTAAATTTTCTTCTGGATTGTTGATGTCAGTTCTTGGTTTTCCATCGGGGTCATTAGGTACTTTTAGCCACACTAATTTGCCAAAATACTTATCTCCTTTTTTGTACACTTGCACCATGCCTGTACCCTCTCCATTTTTCCAAACACCCACAATGGCATCAGCTTGTTGGGCAAGCGTTTTTGTACATATCATACTCAGAATGATAATCCATAAATTTACTTTTCTTAACATCATATTTATTAAAATTTTAGTTTGCATTAACAACGATTAAAGACCTATTTTGTTTATACTAATGAACAATTTGGTTTTAAATTTATAAGTACACTCGAACATTTTTTGGATTGATTAACTTTTAGCAACAGACTACTGCCTCATCTTACATCAAACGATTCAGGTTTATAAAAGATAAAGATTATACGTAAAGAGTTTGCTACCATTTATTTATTCACCTTTTAGCCAATCGCTTTTCGTTTGCTTACTGTATTCAATTTTTACGTATTTTTGATAAAATAACAATCCCAAATTTCAGCCATGACTCTCCTGCGTAAATTAGGTTTCTTTTCTGCTTTCACTCTTCCTTTGCTTTCCATCGGAGGCTATTATTTAGGGGGTTGGTGGAATTTTTCTTCCATCATTTTTACCTACCTATTTTTACCTTTGGCAGATTGGCTAATAGGCAAAGACTCTAAAAATCCTGATGAGCATAATATCTCCGAACTTTCAGAGGAACGTTTTTATCGTTTCATCACTTACGCATGGGTGTATGTGCAAGTAGCCATTATTGTATGGGGGGCATACGTTTTTGCGTATGGGTACATTGGCGAATGGTACTGGAAAATTGGTTTTTTATTGGGCATCGCCAATGTTACGGGTGGAGTGGGTATCACGGTTGCCCACGAATTAGGGCATAAAAATACGCCCATTGAACAATTTTATGCCAAAGTATTATTGATGACGGTTTGTTATATGCACTTTTTCATCGAACATAATAAAGGGCATCATGTATGGGTGGCTACTCCCAAAGACCCCGCCACCAGCCGCAGAGGAGAAAGTTTTTATCGTTTTTATTTCCGAACCGTTTTGGGCAGTTTTATGAGTGCCTTAGCTATTGAAAAAGAGCGACTTAACCGTAAAAATATTTCGGTTTGGTCGTTCAAAAATGATATGGTTTGGTTTAGTATCCTGCCTTTCGTCTTTTGTGGATTATTAACAGCGGGGCTTTATTTCTACACAGGGCAGTTTTCTTCAGGCGTGATTATTTTCTTCTTTTTACAGAGTATTTTAGCGTTTTCACTGTTGGAAGCCGTTAACTATATTGAACATTACGGTATCACTCGAAACGAAATTGGTAATGGACGCTACGAACGAGTTAATCCATTACATTCTTGGAATGCAAACCACTTGGTAACTAACTTTTATTTGTTCCAATTACAACGCCATTCCGACCACCACGCCAACGCCAGTCGTCGTTATCAGGTCTTACGGCATTTTGATGAGAGTCCGCAATTACCACAGGGTTATCCAGCCATGATTCTGTTGGCATTAGTTCCTCCATTGTGGTTTCGGGTCATGGACAATAGACTGGAAAAGTGGAAATTGGAAAGTGGTTTGGTTTAATTCTTCTCTGTATGCAAGTAGGAATCGGTTAAGTTTATCACTTTGTATCAGCCAAAACCTTAATTCTTTCTTTCAAGAATTTTAGAATTCTCAAAATATGCCAAATATCGTCTTCGATGGCTGAAAAGGTTTTACTGAGGGCGTATTTCTTCCCATCCAA
This sequence comes from Arcicella sp., assembly GCA_025454855.1. GTDB lineage: Bacteria > Bacteroidota > Bacteroidia > Cytophagales > Spirosomataceae > Arcicella. Next base: position 2,658 of record JALONS010000217.1, on the reverse strand, counting down.
AACCACAAATCGCCAATCTTCGCCAATTACATAAACACCATAAATGGGGAATTTATAATGATTTTGTTCTTCGCCCACCAACATAGCTATCAGTAATTGTCCCAAAGGGTCATTTTTTCCTTTTAAAGCGGGCTTGTACTCATTAAAAAAAAAGTAGGGTTGTCGAGGTTTTTGTTTTCCTTTTGAAACCAATAATTCCACTCGTCCATTCAGCTCTACATCTTTACCATTAACATCCTTAATTGTTCCAATCAGATTACGCTGTGTGAAAGTTTTGTAAGTAACAAAATCATCAGCTGTAAAATCTACAATTTCAATCAGTGGAATATTAAAAAATGATTTTATTTCATCTTCGTTCCACAAATCATAAAACTTAACGAGCTTATTTTGAAGGCGTTGCACTAAACTCTTATCTAATTCGTCTATGCTGTCCTGAGCATTTGTCCACTCTGATAATGCAGGTAAACTCTCCACTTGTTCAACCCCAAAAGTCAATTCGACTTCTTCTCTTTCCCAATGTTCAAAAGATTTTGCCATATTTCTTGATTTTTTACAAATATAACGAATCACTTTTACAACTACCCCCTCAAAAAATTCTCAATAATCCGCTGTCCTTCTTTTCCACTGATTTCGGTATGAAATTGGGCAGCATAAAAATTATCTTTTTGTAACATTGCCGAAAATGGCTGAATGTAATCACAACTGGCTACAGTATATTGGCTTAATTCTGCGTAATAACTGTGTACAAAATACATGAAACTATGCTCATTTAAGCCTGTGGTTAAGCCATTCTTAAAGTCATAAATATTGTTCCATCCTACGTGCGGAACTTTGAAAGTGTCTGATTGAAAACGTTTCACATCAATATCGAAAATACCCATGCACGTAGTATCATTTTCTTCCGAATGACGGCACATCAACTGCATACCCACACAAGTACCCAATACGGGTTGCGTAAGCGTAGGAATCACCAAGTCCAAGCCTTTTTCACGCAAATAATTCATGGCGGTACTTGCTTCCCCTACTCCTGGAAAAATCACTCGGTCGGCTGAACGAATTTCGGATTCATCGTCCGTCCAAAGATAATTTACACCAATTCTATCCAGAGCATACATCACCGACTGCACATTTCCTGCATTGTATTTAATAATTACTGTTTTCATTTTTTGAGGGTACAAAGTAGCAAAGGCACAAAGGTACAAAGGAAATCTAAACAAGTAAAAAATGAAAAAGCCACAAAGAAACAAGGTATATAATACTTTGCTCCTTTGTGACTTTGTCTCTTTGTGCCTTTTTATAACTACAAATTCATCAAAGATTCTCTTCTACGCATTTTTCCTGCTGGAATACCAAACATCATTTTGAAACGACGACAGAAATAAGCGGTATCTTTATAGCCCACATCAGCACCGATAGCACGAATGGATTTCTTAGAAGTTCGTAACAGACCAACGGCAGCTTCCATACGTTGATATTCGATGTAATCTTGTGGATTGATACCTGTAAGCATTTTGAAATACTGCCCCACGTAGTCTTCCGAAACATTGGCAACATTGGCTAATACTTTATTCGATAAATCTCCCCCGATATTGTCCTTGATGTAAGCAAAAATATCAATCAAACGTGGGTCTTTAAAATACGTACTGTTAGTAGCTAATTGCTCAACAAACAAACGGTTTTTAATGATGTAACGAATTATCTCAATAACAATCTCTTCGGTTTTGATTTTAATAACCCTTCCTTTACCCAAATCGTCGGTCATGTCTTCTTTCAAAATTTCGGCTAACATGAACGCCAGTTTGTCATCTCTCTTTATCAAGAAAGGCGGAATATCAAGCGAAGTAAAGAAATTAACCGAATCAAAAACTTTGGCTTCAAAAGCTACCATACCGAAAGAATTTTCGATTTGACCGATTTTAGCAGGTTCAAGATTTGGTTCAAAATATAGCTCACGATGAGTCATAAACTCTTCGTTCGAGATTGCTTTGGGTTTATCTGCATTTCCATAAGTGACAGAAAGCATTTTGCCGCCCGGAATAAAAAGCATATCACCCACCTCTGCATGAGTTGCCTCTTCACCGAACGAAACCTCACCGTTGTACAAAATCAAGAGTGTGTTTTCAACATCGTAGAAATTTTTGATACGGATGGGTTGTAATATTCTAATGTTGCGTGATTTTATAAACTTCACCCCGAGCGACTCAATTATCTTATTATAATCTTCCATCTTTGCGGCTTTTTTTAATTATATTCAGTTATACTATGTTTAATTTTGGACAAAACTAATAAATCCATGTAAAATTCCAAAATATAATTAAAAAAAGTGTAAAATACTTATTGAACGGATAGATTAACTTTTGAATATTATTTAATTGTAATATCCTAAGAATAGGATAATCTGGAATCCATTTTTTACGGAATAAATATTTGTAGTTTTAAAGGAATTTGCCAAAAATATAGAAACGCTTGGAAGGTTTATACGACAAAAAAGAAAAGACCGCACACTTAGTACGGTCTTTGGGGTATTTTCAAAACACGAAAAATGAATGCAGATGAGGAAATTTATCGCAAAATTTCTCGGGCAATTACCATCTTCTGAATTTCTGACGTTCCTTCATAGATTTGCGTAATTTTAGCATCACGCATCAGTCTCTCAAC
>JALONS010000216.1 GCA_025454855.1 Arcicella sp. | reverse complement strand
CCTGCCGAATGTAAAGCATCTAAAACCGTCTGTGAATTTTCAATCGGAACAAAAGTGACCAATTTCTTCAAAATTTGTTTTTGTGGAGATAGAATCTTTGGGTTCTCCAAATTCAACTTCTCCGCAATCATATAATTCACGCCTCCCTTTACACTATCCAAATTGGTATGCGTGGCATAAATAGCCACATCATTTTTAATAGCAAGCATCACAGCACGCTCTACGTAATTTTTGCCATTAAAACGTTTTAACCCTTTAAAAACAATAGGATGATGAGCCACAATGAGATTGCAATTTCGAGCGATGGCTTCGTGGATAATTTCTTCGGTACAATCAAGCGTAGCGAGTACGCCCGAAACCTCCGTTTGTGGATAGCCCACAATTAATCCAGCATTATCGTAACTGGCTTGATAAGCAAGCGGAGCAAGCTGCTCTAAATAATGAGTGATGTCTCTGATGGTCATGTTGAGAGTGGTTCGTTTTTCGATGTTAGATGTTCGGAGTATAATCTGCTTATAACCAATACTTTACAATAAAATGCAATGCTTTTTAAATAGTGATAGGTACTTATGGAGAAGAATTAAACGCAAAACGTCCCGAATTTATGGAAAATTTCGAGACGTTTTGCGTTTATCTAAAAATTGCTTTAGGTTAACTGATAGTATAAACATTTTTGTATAGGGAAATCAATCAGGATGATATTCTACTCTTTATTAATGTTTTGTGTAAACACACTCATCTTTCTTGTATTCAGAACTGTTTTAATAAAAATTTACTACTTGTGTTCTTATTAAGTACAAAAACACAATTATTTAAGAATTATGATTGATTCGATTTACGATTATTTGTCTGATTATTAATAACTTATTCGTAAATCTTAATCGCAGTGGCGAACCACTCGGATTAATCGTAAATAATTTATGCTGAATACTTAGATAAAATATTTTAGACCACCGATTCAGCTGATTTATACAAATTCTTAGTCGTAAAAATCTGCATAATCTGTTAAATCAGTGGTCTAAAAATCTTATCAAAACCATTCCGCTTCCATCTCCACCGTCACATTATCCTCACTCAAAAGCCGTTTCATCAACGAATCTATTTTCACTAATTCATATTCATAAAAGTAGCGTAAAGCATACGTTTTACCTTGATAAAAATCCGCATCATCACCTACTGCATTGCGTAAAGCCTCTTCTGCCTTGATACCCTGTACCAGCCATTGCCAAGCAATCGTCATGATTCCAAAGAGTTCTAAATACAGCGTGGCATCGGATAAAAAGATTTCTAAATCTTTACTTGCCAAGCCCAACAAATGTTTTGTTACGGAATCGGCTTTACCAAGATATTTCACCAATGTTGCGGCATAAGGCTTCAGAGCTTCGTGTTGATTGGCTTTTTCAATCGTTTTCATGATTTCAGCTACCAATAATTGCAATGCTTTTCCGTTTTTGATAATGATTTTTCTTCCCAATAAGTCCAAACCATGAATACCCGTTGTGCCTTCGTGAATTGGATGAATACGGGCTTCACGGTAAAATTGCTCTACTGGAAAATCAGTCGTATAGCCCGCTCCGCCTAATATTTGTACAGCGGCAGAAGTCGTTAAACAACACATTTCTGACGGATAAGACTTGGCGATGGGCGTGAGCAAATCTAACAGTAAATGATAATTTTCTCGTTCTTCCCCTTCTGTTACGGAAGCTAAATCTGCGTACATTGAGCATTGTGTCAAAAGCGAAAGCGAACCTTCTACAACTGCTTTTTGAAACAATAACATCCGCTTGACATCAGCGTGGCGGATAATCTGAACTTGGGGTTTGGTAATATCTTTATCCGAAATAATTCTTCCTTGTGGGCGTTCTTTGGCATATTCTAATGACGCATAATAAGCTGCCGTACCAATGGCAGTAGCATTCATCCCCACGCCTATACGGGCTTCATTCATCATCTGAAACATATACGAAAGTCCCTTGTGGGGTTCGCCCACCAAATACCCCAAAGTATTATCATTTGACCCTACCATCAAATGAGCAATGGGAGCACCTTTATAGCCCATTTTATGGTAAACGCCAGCGGTGATTACATCGTTGTCTTCGATTGCGGATTGAGTAGGACGCTTTTGAGGAACTACGAAAAGAGAAATCCCTTTTGCTCCTGATGGTCCGCCTTTTATTTTGGCGAGCATCAGGTGGATTACGTTTTCACAACCGTCATGGTCGCCAGCGGAGATGTAGATTTTTTGCCCTTTTATTTTGTAAACCCCCTCATTTTCAGTGGATTCTGCGGTAGTAGTAATGTCTGAAAGTGAGCTGCCCGCATCGGGTTCGGTGAGTGCCATTGTGCCTTGCCAAAGTCCTGCGTACATATTGGGAGTGAAGGTATTTTTCAATTCTTCCGACCCAAAACTACGAATTAAATTAGCCGCCCCCGAAGTCAGAAATGGAAAAACCGAAGACGAATAATTAGCCGCCTGAAAAATAAAAGCCGCTGCGCTCAATACCGTAGCAGGAATTTGCTGACCGCCTTCTTCATAACTAAAACCAGCATTTATCCAGCCATCTTCCCCAAACTTTTTCAAAATCGGAAACATCCCTTCGTGAATTTTGATTTTGCCATCCACCAATTGCGGTTCTTTTCTATCCATCTCGGTCAAGAGAGGTTTTAAGTATTTTTCTGCAATCTGTTCTGCTGAATCCAGCACCATGTCAAAAGTCTCACGGGCGTGGTCTTGGAAGTATGGATATTTGGTAAGTTGTTCGGTGTCAAATACTTCGTAAAGAAGAAATTGAAGATTTCGTTTTGAATAAAATTGGTTTGCCATGGAATGTATCACGATTCTCCTGAACCGTATTTTGTATGCTACGAATTAGATTTTACAAAAAAGCATTAAATTTTAATAAAGATATACGATAAGATAAGTATCTCTAACCTCCATTCTCCAACCGATACCCCCGCAAAAATTCCTCAATTCCCATCCGTTTTTTGCCTTCTAATTGTAATTCCTCTACTGCCAAAAGCCCGTCTGTACATTGGAAATGAAGGTATTTTTTGCCATCGGTGTAAAAAGCCCTCTTCGCTTGGGTCGTCTGTGGGGACACAGACAACGGCGAGGGTGGGGTGGGGTTTTCCACCATACTCGCCCGATAAATCCGACAATTTTTATCTCCAAGCATCGTCCAAGCCACGGGATAGGGCGAAAGCCCACGAATGAAATCATACACCTTTTTCAGGGGTTGATTCCAATTAATTTCGCAAGTCTCCTTAAAAATTTTCGGAGCGTGATGAATGTGTTGAGATTCGTCTTGCGGCTCTTGCGGATAACTTCCATTTTCAATTGCTTGTACAGTTTTCAATACTAACCTTGCACCTTTGTGCATGAGGCGTACATACACATCACCCACATTATCCGTGAGCGAAATGGGTTCTTTTTCTTGAAAAATGATTGAGCCTGTATCAATATCTTGCTTCAAAAAGAAGGTTGTAACGCCCGTTTCAGTTTCGCCATTCATAATTGCCCAATTGATGGGAGCCGCCCCACGATATTGCGGTAGCAAAGAACCGTGCAAATTGAATGTTCCTAACGAAGGCATATTCCATACGACTTCGGGCAACATTCTAAATGCTACAACAATTTGTAAATCAGCTTGGTAAGATTTAAGTTCTGCCAGAAACTCAGGATTCTTCAATTTCTCTGGTTGCAAAATCGGAATGTGTGAGGCATTGGCTAAAACGTACTCCTTTACTGCCGACATTCCCATCTTTTGCCCACGACCAATGGGTTTGTCGGGGGCAGTAATTACCGCTACCACATTATAATTATTTTCTACCAAAATGCGTAAACTCTCAACGGCGAAGTCGGGAGTTCCCATAAAAATTATTCTCATAAAATTTGCTTAATTGCTATCTTCAAAAAAAAACCTTTGAAATCGTTAATGGTTTTTGTAATTTTGGTTTTCAATTTTACAATCAATGAAACGAAAAGAAAAACAAGTACAAAAATCTAACTTTTGATGTTTCTGCAAAGGTCATAAAAAATCTTGTAGAACGGTCAAAAGCCGTTCTTTTTGTTTGTAAATAAGTAAGTACTTGAATATTTTTTGCTGGCAAATTGTCAGTATTTTTTTTTAGTATTAATTAATCAGAATCTCAGAAAAGCAATATAAAAATATGGCAAAGTTTCAGTATTATACCCAAGAGAAATTAGACGAGTTGAAGGCTGAATTACAGTATCTTAAAAGTCAGGGGCGTGCAGATATGGCAAAACAAATTGCCGAAGCACGTGATAAAGGTGACCTCAGTGAAAATGCTGAGTACGATGCAGCCAAAGATGCTCAAGGACTATTAGAAATGAAGATTGCTAAAATGGAAGAAATCGTGGGTAATGCCCGTGTTTTGGATGAATCTAATATTGATACATCTAAAGTTTCTATTTTATCCAAAGTAAGAATCAAGAATAAGAAAAATGGAATGGAGGTAGTTTATACCATCGTTTCGGAAGAAGAAGCGGATTTGAAAGCAGGTAAAATCTCTAATTCTTCTCCGTTTGGGAGAGGTCTTTTCGGTAAATCGGTAGGAGAAACGGCTGAAATTCAAGCACCTGCGGGTAAGTTAGAATTTGAGATTTTGGAAATTACGAGATAATTATTAGAAGGTAAATTTTAGAGAATAAAAGACTCACAAGCATTCAGGTTTGTGAGTCTTTTGGTTTTTATGTTTTTTTAAGAGAAAAATGTTAATTTGTGTAAAATTTGATTCAATCATTCGCTCAGATTACGCATATTGTTCAAAACTCAATCATTGAAAAATGTCGGCACTACCTAAAACTTCCTATTATACGCCCCAAGAATATCTGCGTTTGGAAAGAGAAGCAAACTATAAAAGTGAATACTTCAAAGGTGAAATCTTTGCAATGGCAGGGGCAAGTTTCAATCATAACATTATAAATGAAAATTGCTCAATACTGATAGGTTCGTATCTTAAAAAGAAACCATGTCAATCTTTTTCAAGGGATATGAAACTCCATATTCCTGAAAACTCGCTTTACACTTATCCAGATTTAATGGTGGTTTGTGGAGATAAACAATTCTTAGATAGTAATCGTGATGTCATTATGAACCCAGTGGTCATCATTGAAATTCTCTCTAAAACGACTGAGGCCTACGATAGGGGCGAGAAGTTTGCTCTTTACAGAAGTATTCCTACCCTCAGAGAGTACGTAATGATAAGCTCAACGAGTGTCAGAGCGGAGGTAATGCGTAAAGAAAGTGAGTTAGGTCTTTGGTTTTTAGCCTCCGAAGCGGATAGTCTCGAAGGCTCAATTTCAATTAAAAATATAGAATTAGAACTCTCATTAGCAGATATTTACGAAGAAACCGAAGATTTATCCTGAATCATTTGTAGTAAATAGCCAAACGTAACTACTAAAACACAGCCTATCAGATTTAACCATAAAAAAGCCGTTAAATCTATCCACCAAGCGTAAATCACGAATACCTCTGCCATAATTGCTGCCCAAAATACGGCATTACTCTTGATGCTTTTAAAGTAAAATGCTACTAAAAATATTCCCAGAATAGTTCCGTAAAACCATGAACCTAAGATATTAACGGCTTCAATTAAACTACCAATATTAGCCGTAAATTGGGCTACGATGATACAAAAAATACCCCAAAGTAAGGTTGAAAGTTTGGAAGCATTGAGATAATGTTTTTCGGTATCATGGGGGTGAATCATGCGTTGATAAATATCCACAATCGTGCAGGAAGTCAGTGAATTGAAGGCTGATGCCATCGCTCCCATTGAAGCCAAGAGAATCACAGCAATGAGAAGCCCTACTAATCCTTGTGGTAAATATTTCGTTACAAAACTCAGAAAGATGTAATTGGTATCGTTGGTATCGGCGGTAGCATCGTTTTTCTTAATTAAATCTTTTACTTCTGTCCGTAGAGTATTTGCTTGTTTATCAGCTTCCAGCACGGCTATTTTACTGGTATTTATTTGCTCTTGATTGTTGGTTTGAATAGCTTGGAACAGCGTATTTACAGCAGATTGTTTCTGCATAAAAACTTCTTTGTTTTTCAGTTCAATCGACTGGTATTCAGAAGTTTGCTCTACTTTTTCTAAAACGGTTTTGTTGAAAAACAAAGGGGCTTCATGAAATTGGTAAAATACAAAAACTAATACGCCAACCAGTAGAATCAGAAATTGCATTGGAATTTTAAAAATACCGTTCATGAGTAAACCCAAACGACTTTCTCCGACTGATTCTCCCGAAAGATAACGCCCTACTTGCGACTGGTCGGTTCCGAAATAAGACAATTGCAAAAAGAAACCACCAATCAGTCCCGACCATACATTATAGCGATTATTGAGGTCAAATTTCCAGTCGATGACATTGAGTTTTCCCATTTTACCTGCCACTTTTAACGTATCTACAAAACCCATTTCAGCGGGTAATAAATGTACAACCATGTAGCCAGCCAAGAACATCCCGATTAACACCACAAACATTTGTTGCAATTGGGTATAAGAAATGGTTTTTGACCCTCCAAAAAGGCAATAAAGGGTAACGACAGAACCCGTGAGAATATTTGTCCAATAGAGATTCCAACCCAAAATAGTTGATAAAATAATAGAAGGAGCAGCAATAGTTACACCCGTTGATAGAGCCCTCGGGATGAGAAAAAGAAAGGAAGATAATACTCTGGTCTTGAGGTCGAAACGCCCTTCTAAAAACTCGTAAGCAGTATAAACTTGCATTTTCTTGAACATCGGAATAAATGTAACCGATAGAACAATCATCGCCAGCGGAAGACCAAAATAAAACTGAACAAATCGCATACCGTCGGTGTAGGCTTGCCCTGGAGCTGATAAAAATGTGATAGCACTTGCTTGGGTAGCCATCACCGACAGCGTAACGTGATACCAAGGCATTTGACGGTCGGCTAATAAATAACCCTCAATATTTTGTTTAGAAATACGCCCTTTCCAAAAGCCAAATCCTACAATGCCACCCAGTGTAAGTAATAAAACAAGCCAGTCGATATTTGTCATTTTTTTATTTTCGAGTAAGATACTCAATTTTCCATCGCCAAAATTATCCAAAAATACAGTATTTCAATTTCGGAGAGAGAAAAATTACTGCTGTTGAGTTACATTTGCTCGAAATTCCAAATAATCAGACCATGAATTTAGATTTAACTCATAAAAACGCTATTGTATGCGGTAGTACGCAAGGACTTGGACGGGCTTCTGCCGTAGAATTAGCTCTGCTTGGAGCTAACGTAACGCTTGTGGCTCGGAACGAAACCACCCTCAAAGAAACAATCGCAGTTTTAGATACCTCCAAAGGGCAGCAACA
>JALONS010000025.1 GCA_025454855.1 Arcicella sp. | reverse complement strand
CACTGATGTCTGTATATTTTATCACAATATTTATACAAAATATCGTGTTGGTTTGTCCCAAAAATTTGATAATCAAATTATCCTAATAATGTTTATTATAAATTACAATGAAGCTCTTATTTTTTTAACGTAATCTATCTCCACACCTACTATTGAAGCTATCTTCTCATCAGAGAAATCTGTTTGAGTGATAAGATTTTGTGTAAAGTTTAGATTTTTTTGTTTTTCTTTTATATTCATTCCTTCTTCTCTTCCCTCTTCTCTTCCTTCTTTTAGTGCTATTCGTCTTTCACGGTCTAATACAAATTCTTTCAAGCCCATGGTATTTGGTCGGTTTGTGATAGTATCTAATTTATCATCAAATTTACTGATTAATTCTTTATTTTCAAAGCGAATGTACAGCTTCAAAAACCTCAACAAAGCGTCAATTTTAGGTTTTGAAAAGTTCTTTTTGAGCAATTTCCTGACCAGTTCAACTTTCAAATCAAATAAATGTTCATCTGAAATTGCCCCCTTTCTCAAGGCTGTCTTTACTACTAAAATCACTGAGGCAAACGGATTATTGCTTGCTTCCAGTTCATCTACATTAACATCCAAAACTTTATATGTCTTAAACTTGAAATGCAGGGAGGTCTCCAAAAATTCACGCTCGTATCTATCGGGGCGAAAAGTTTTACTTTTATCAGTCAGAATAGCCAAACTGGCAATATCTCTATCGTATTTGTCTAAGATTCGATAGTAGTACGTCAACATTCGTCTTTCAAACTCTTTATCTGTACTCCCCTGTACTTCAATATGAACCAAAATCCATTCTTCTTTCCCTTTTTTTGTATGAACCTTCAACAATTTATCCACATACTTTGGACTAAATTCATCCTGGGTATTCGGAAATAATTGCTCTAATTCTTTATCTAAAAAAGATATTTTCCGATTAAAATCTAAAAACTCATCCACGTTCGGGAAAAAGAATCGCAAAAAATCATCGGCTAAATCTTCTATTAGTCCCTTCCAGAGGGCATCATCTCGTTTCATATTTTTATAGATTATAGAATTATAATTTGACTGGTCACAACTGATGAAATAGCGTCAAACCCGCTATGGGACTTTCCATAATCAAGCCTATGGTACAGTTTTTTTCGGCGGCTACTCGTCTAAGAATATCCGAATAATAAAAAGCCACTGACCCCGTAAAATGCACCTTATATTGCTGAACATCAGGGTATTTCAATAAATATTTTTCAAAAAATAGTTCAAACGATGTTTTCACTAATTGATAGGCAAAAGGATGCTGACGATTATCAAATAAAAACTTGGAAAAGGACGCAAAATAACGATTAGGAAACGGTTTTTGGTATCCATTTTCAATGATAGTCAGGCGGTCAATTTGTCCGAATCTTTTTTCAAATTTAGTTCTCAAATCTTCAGGCATTTCTTTGTGTAAATAACTCAATATTAAGGATTTACCCAAATGTCCTCCCGAACCTTCATCACCTAACCAAAACCCCAGCGGAGGCACTTGAAATGTAATAGAAGCACCATCATAAAAACACGAATTTGAACCCGTTCCCAAAATGCACGCCACGCCCGATTCATGCCCACATAAGGCACGTGCAGCCGCTAACATATCTGAGTGAGCTTCCACCACTTGAGCTGAAGGAAAAACCGCCAAAATCGCCTGCCTAACCACCGCTGCCTTTTCCTCGTGAGTAACACCCGTACCGTAGTAAAAAACAGACGAAACCGTTTCTCGCACGTGCGGAAGTAAATTTTGAGTTAATTCAACCGTAATAGAAGTAAGGTCTTGATAATAAGGATTCAAGCCAATTGTTTTACATTGTGAAATTTGTCCGTCACTGGCAATCATTCGCCAATCAGTTTTGGTTGAACCACTCTCTGCGATTAGTTTCATGTATTGTATTTTCTAAAAAATTTATCCTAAATTTATATCTGTATTACGCCTCCTTAATACAACCACAAGACAAATAAACTCAAAAGCCCTCAATTTGGAGGTAAAAGGCTACATTTTTATGAAAAAAACTCTACTACTACTTTCACTCTCCCTTTTTTCTTTACAAACCTACGCACAGCAATGCGATTTAAAAATTGCCAGTTCAGTTGCTAAACCTTGCGAGGGGCAAACAATCACACTTAATGCTACGGGTATTCCTACAAATGCAACGCTACAATGGCGGAAGAATGGTGTGGATATTGATAAGGCGATTGCTACGAATTATTCGGCGAATCAAGTTGGGACCTATGAAGTTAAGAGTACATTAACAAACATAAATTGGAATGTAACAAAAACACCTTTGTTACCAATGAGACATTTTAAAGTGAGGGATATTTTCTTCTTAAATGCAAATGAAGGTTGGGCATTAGGTGATTATTCAACATTAATAAAAACGATAGATGGAGGAAATACATGGACTGATGTGAATCTTGGATTATCAGGCGGATATTTTAATAATTCAATTTTTTTTATTGATTCAAAAACAGGATGGATTGTCGGCGATAGTGATTATGTGTATAGAACTACTGATGGTGGTAAAACATGGTCAAAAGTAAAAGTAATAGCAGAACCTTACATTAATAACTATGGATATATCAATTACAAGAATATAGTTTTTCAAGATAATAAAAAAGGGTGGATTGTATGTTCAAACGGAATTTTGTTAAATACTATTGATGGTGGAATTACTTGGAATAAGCAAGATTTAGGATTACAAGAAACATTATATAATATTGTTTTTATTGATGAATTAACAGGTTTTGTTGTTGGCTCTTCAGGTACTTACATGAACACAATTGACGGTGGAAAAACATGGACTAAACAATATTTAGGTACTTTATACACATTTCGTGACATAGTTTTTGCAGATTTACAAAATGGTTGGATTATTGGCGATGGTGGAACAGCATTGAAAACGACTGACGGTGGTAAAACATGGTTAGGTCAGAATTCTAATACCGTAAACAATTTAAGGTCTGTTGCATTTACTGACTCAAAAAATGGTGTTGCAGTTGGCGATTATGGCACTGTGGTAAAAACTAACGATGGAGGGAAAACTTGGATAAAAAATACTAATTTCCCTTTTGCAGATGATTATACAAGTGTCTTTAAGATAGATTCAAAAAATATCTGGTTTGCAGGCAACAATACAAGTCTCTTTAATTCAACTGATTTAGGAACTAATTGGATAAATAAAAATTTGTGGAAGGACTATACAATGTTCAATGTTTTTGCGATTGATGATAAAAATATTTGGGCAATTGGCATGGGAGGCTCTATTCTTAATAGCACTGATGGAGGAAATACATGGAATCAAATAAATTTTGATGGGAGTACCACTTTACTTTACTCTGTATATTTTACTGATACTCAAAATGGTTGGATTGTAGATTTCTATGGCAAGATATTCAATACTACTAATGGAGGGAAAACGTGGATATTAGATTATGATTTTAAATCTCAATATGCAGCGAGTAGAATTTTTTTTATCGACAAAAACAATGGGTGGATTTCTGATTATTCAAGTGGAATTATTAGAAGAACAACTAACGGAGGTAAAACTTGGACTAATTATCCAACTGGAATATTCAGAATCAATGATCATAGTTTTATTGATTCACAAAATGGTTGGTTAATAGGAACTTTTAATGGAGATTTATTAACAACTAAAGATGGTGGGCAAAAGTGGGAAAAATTATACTTGTTTGACTTTACACCGTATTTTATTTCCTTTATTGATTCAAAAAATGGCTGGGTGGCAGGTCAAAAGGCAAATAATACCTACGTTTCAAGAACTACTGATGGTGGCGTAACATGGAATAGTCAAAAAATTGACATTACCTATGTAGAATCTTTAAAATTTATTGATTCTCAAAATGGATGGCTTACGGGTACAAATGGTATATTCAAAACTATTGATGGAGGTGTAACTTGGAAGTCCCAGAATTTAATTGATAACCCAAGAGTCACTTCTATTACTACAAATGGCTTAAATAATGCTTGGGCAGCTTCAACATTAGGTAGGATGTATAAATTATCATCTTCCACGAGTCAAATCTGCACCTCCAACACCATCACAATCAATCCAAAACCCACTCCCCCCACAGTCACTTGGAGCAATACAGATGCAAAACTTACTGCCACCAGTGTATCTGCGGGAACGTTAACATGGCTAAAAGGCGTAGATGAATTGAAAAATATTACCGCCACAACATATCAGCCTACTTCTTCGGGTTCGTATAGCGTGCGGGTAACGGATGCGAATGGTTGTTCAGAAATTTCAAAGGCGGTAGAAGTAACAATTCTTTCTTCTGACAATCCTTTGAATGAATCGGGCGTGAGTGTTTATCCAAATCCGAGTAGCAATGGTGTTTTCAAAGTTGCTTTCACTCGTTTTAGCAATGAAATGGATGCAACAATGCAAGTAATTGGAATGGATGGTTTACCGTTAAATACTCAAAAAATGATTCGTCAGAACAATACTTTTGAAGGAGAACTCAATGCCAGTAATTTACCTACGGGTATTTATTTTTTACAAGTCGTTTCAGGTGAACAAAAAGCAGTTGTGAAAATTAGTATTGCTAAGTGATGCAACCTTTTGAATAGTTTATTCCGTCTTTATCATGGGGAAGTGAAGTAAACCTTTTAATCGTCAATTTGTCAAAACACCAACTACTTCAAACTTACTAAAAACGGTTTCAGTATGAGGAGCATCTGAAAGTTCATCGGTGAGGTCTTGTCCCGCCCAATGTTCGTAATGTTTGCCATTTTTCCAAAGACGAGATGCCGTTACATCGTAAATTCGTCCTTGAAAAGCCACCCAAATCTCGTCACGGTCTTGACCATTCCGAAGGGCTAATTGAGATTTTGTATATTCTTTCAATGGATTGCCTTTTAAACAAATGATTGATTTTCAAACACTTAATGATATTTTTGATTTTTCAAATTCTCAAATTTCTAAATTGATTTGCTCGTTTCAAATTATTTTATCATTTTTATCTTTCAAAAATTAAAATCTAAAAATTACCATGAAAAAAATATTTCTTTACTTACCTATATTATTTGCTTTTTTGATAGTAATTAGCTGTGGTAAAACTTCAACTCCTGAACCTACGGTAGCTGAAAATTTAACAAAAACTTGGTCAGTAAACATTGCTAAGCATGATGGTACAGAAGTTTACAAAAAAGGAGCAACTACCAACATTGATGCTGGTTACAGTAGCTATAAATTGACTTTATCAACGGGTGGTTCGGCTACGCTAACGGCTAAAGATAATACAACATTTACGGGTACTTGGGCTTTATCGTCAAGTGATAAGGTTTTAACACTCTCAGGTTTGAAAAATAGTGCTGGACAAAACCCAACGGGTACAACGGGAACTATTGTTTATAATATTACTTCTACGGTTACAGCTACGGCAGTTACGATTGAATCTGCCACCAAAGATTTAAAAGCTGGTAACACAACGGTTAATTTACAATTAGTGAATCCATAAACCAAACAAAAATAAATTTCTGAAAGCCGTTCCGCAAAGGACGGCTTTTTTTGTAGTATCTCTAAATTATCAATCACTCAATAACTCAATCATTCAATCACCTATTAACTTTGCATTATGGAACAAAGAACAGAACTAAGCACCATTGGTGAATTTGGCTTGATAAAACGTATCAATGCCCAATTTCCTATCAGTAATATTGAAACGCTAAAGGGTATCGGCGATGATGCCGCCGTAATTGATACTGCGGGTAAAGAGGTAGTAGTTTCAACGGACTTATTGTTAGAAGGCATCCATTTTGACTTGTCGTATTCGCCCCTTAAATTATTGGGCTACAAGGCAGTAGCCGTCAATATTTCTGATATTGCCGCCATGAATGCCATTCCAAAACAAATTACAGTCAGTGTAGGGTTGAGTAATCGGTTTTCGGTTGAAGCCATTGAAGAGCTTTACGAAGGAATAAAAATTGCCTGTGATGAATACCGTGTAGATTTGGTAGGAGGTGACACCTCTGCTTCGAGGTCGGGTTTAGTGATTTCAATAACTGCTATTGGTTTCGGAGAAAAAGAAAAAATCGTTTATCGCAATAATGCCCAACTCAATGACATCGTTTGCGTTTCGGGTGATTTGGGAGCGGCTTTAATGGGTTTGCAGACCCTTGAGCGTGAAAAACAAGTGTTTTTAGCCAACCCTGATATGCAACCACAAATTGACAAAGATAAGGATTATGTGATTGAACGTCAGCTAAAACCACGTGCCAGAATGGACGTAATTTATGAACTTCGAGATTTGGGAGTGGTGCCAACGGCGATGATTGATATTTCTGACGGATTAGCTTCAGAACTATTGCATATTTGTAAAGATTCGGGCGTTGGAGCTGTCATTTTTGAAGATAAAATTCCGATTGAAGACCAAACGTATTTAACCGCTACCGAACTTAATTTTAGTCCCATGACGGCGGCTCTCAACGGTGGTGAAGATTATGAATTATTGTTTACCGTGAAGCAATCAGATTACGAAAAAATTAAAAACATGAACGACATCAGTATCATTGGCTACATGACTAACGATGTAACTAATGCCAAAATGATGATGAAATCAGGTACAATGATTGACATTACAGCCCCCGGATATGAGCATTTTTGAGAAACAGTAATTTACACCTAAGTAAAAAGAGAATGAAAAGAGAAAAACAACCCCTTAATCATTACCATCGTTTTTTGGATGAAGCGGGAGACATGACTTTTTATGGCAAAGGAAGAGTCCCAATTTTAGGCGAAAAAGGAGTAAGTCAATACTTCATTCTGGGCATGGTGAAGTTTCATACAGATATTATCCCGATTCGTCAAAAATTATTCGAAATGCAGAAGGATGTTCCTTTGAATAAGTATTACGAAAATGTACCGAGTATATCAAAGAGAGTAAAAAAAGGAGGATTTTATTTTCATGCAAAGGATGACTTACCCGAACTTCGCAAAGAGTTTTTTGACTTTATTCAAACAATAGACTGCTCTTTTTATGCTGTGGTTGCTCGCAAAAATTATGGTATTTTTGAACGTAAACATCATGGAAAAAGTAACGAAATGTATGCAGATTTACTATCGCATTTAATTGAAGAAGAACAGTATGATATTTCAGAACGTGTTGTTTATAACATTGCTTCTTTACAGAGTACGACAGACTTTGTTAATCTTAAATTAGCTTTTGACAAAGCAAAAATCAGATATGGTCAAGTGAATCCAATGCAAGAATTCGAGAAAAAAATAGATTTTAATGTGCAGCCATTTTCCATTGAACCACTTTTATCAGTAGTAGATTACCTCTGTTGGGCAGTTCAGCGAAAGTTTGAAACAGGAGAGATACGATTTATAAATTATATGAAAAATAAAATCGTAAAAGTAATTGAGCAATACGATGGGCAATAAAAAAGGCCCTCTAACACTCTAAGAAGGATACCCTTCGCCGACATGAAGTCAGAATTCAAGTGTAGCAGACCTACAATACAAAAATAATCGTTTTTTTGATTCTTACAAAATTAAAATCATCTTTAAAGACCTATTCTATCATAAACTTATGGCATAGCTAAAATATATGCCATAAGTTTGGGTATTTTAGAAAGTCTTTTACTCCCCAATCATCTCCCGAAAAGCCTTTTCTGTCTGAAAGCCAACGGCTCTCATGGCTAATTTACCGTTTTTATAGATTAAAAATGTGGGTATTTCATCTACTTTATAGTCAGAAATTAAATTTTTATTGGCATCAGCATCTACTTTTTCAAAAACGACTTTCCCCGCCATTTCGGTTTGTAATTTATCAATCGTAGGCATCATTTTTATGCACGGGCCACACCAAGTAGCATAAAAATCTAATACTACTATCTTATTCTCTTTTACTGATTTTTCTATGTATTCTTTTGACAAAGCATTCTTTCTATCCGTTGGTTTTACACCTTCTACTGGTTTCATTTTGGTTGTCCATTTCAAATAACCACCTCCCAAATCATAAACTTCTGTAAAGCCATTTTGCTTGAAAATAGTGGCAGCCTCAGCACTCCTTCCACCCGCTAAACAATACACAAAAACTGGTTTGGTTTTATCGAGCGTTTGTATTTTTTGAGCAAAATCTGCACTGCGATAATCAATATTTTGAGCTTTGGGGAGATGTCCACCGCCATACTCACCACTGGTACGAACATCCACCAACTGAGCCGTTGAGGATTCCGCATATTTTTTTTCAAACTCATCTACCGACAAAACTTGTGCAATGCCAAAAGGAATACTCACAAAATAAAATATGGTAAAAAATATAATTGAACAAATATTATTTTTCATTTTTTTTAGTATTAAAATTATTAGTATGTGAAAGTATTAGAAAAGTACAAACAATCTTAGAAAAACGATTAATTTTGTTAAAGAAAATTCTGTGCTTTATGTTGCGTGCTGTATGCAATATGCTTTTTAAAATACTTTTCTATCCTCAAGAAGCCTAAAGCCTACTGCCGAAGCCTATCGCCATTAAACAATCAAAAAAACAAAATTTAAGAAAAATGAGTGCAATTCAGTATGTACACGCAAGACAAATTTTGGATTCACGTGGGAATCCTACCGTAGAAGTAGATATTCGTACCGAAGATGGTGCTTTTGGACGTGCCGCCGTACCTTCTGGAGCATCTACGGGTATCCATGAAGCAGTTGAATTGCGTGATGATGATAAAAAAACTTACGTGGGTAAAGGTGTTTTGAAAGCCGTTGAAAACGTAAACACAACTATCGCCCAAGAATTATGGGGGTTAGAAGTTTCAGAACAGAATATGATTGACCGTTTGATGATTGAATTAGACGGAACACCCAACAAAAGTAAATTAGGAGCAAACGCTATTTTGGGGGTTTCTTTGGCAGTAGCTAAAGCAGCCGCTCAGGAGTCTGGCTTATCATTATATCGTTATATTGGCGGTGTTAATGCCAACACTTTGCCTGTACCAATGATGAACATCCTAAACGGTGGTTCTCATGCTGATAACTCAATCGACTTCCAAGAGTTTATGGTTATGCCAGCGAAAGCAGAGTCGTTCTCACACGCTTTGCGTATGGGTACAGAGGTTTTCCACGCTTTGAAAGGTGTTTTGAAATCAAAAGGTTATTCAACTAACGTAGGTGATGAAGGTGGTTTCGCTCCCAATATCAAGTCGAACGAAGAGGCAATCGAAATCGTTTTACAGTCAATTGAAAAAGCAGGTTATAAACCAGGTGAGGAAATTTTCATTGCAATGGATGCAGCAGCGTCTGAATTCTATGACGAAAAAACTGGACTTTATACTTTCAAAAAATCTGATGGTAAGCAATTGAGCAACTTAGAAATGGCGGCTTATTGGAAAACTTGGGCGGATAAATATCCAATCATTTCCATCGAAGATGGTATGGCTGAAGATGACTGGGCTGGCTGGAAAGAGCAGACTCGTTTATTAGGTAAACAAATTCAATTAGTGGGTGATGATTTGTTCGTAACCAACGTGAAACGTTTACAGATGGGTATCGAACAAGGCATTGCCAATGCGGTATTGGTAAAAGTAAACCAAATTGGTTCTTTAACTGAAACAATTGATACCATCAATTTAGCAAAACGTAATTCGTATAAAAACATCATGTCGCACCGTTCGGGAGAGACTGAAGATGCAACTATTGCCGACTTAGCAGTGGCATTGAACACAGGTCAAATCAAAACTGGTTCTGCTTCTCGTTCAGACCGTATGGCGAAATACAACCAATTAATCAGAATCGAAGAGGAATTAGGAGCAAATGCTTATTTTCCTGGTTTGAATATGTAAGGATTGGTTTTATGAGATTCAAAAAGCCCCGCAGATAACCCTGCGGGGCTTTTTTTGTAAAAAATGTTTATATTTGTATAAATCAAATAGGATAATATGGAAGAAAATATGTATGATGGAAACTTACTTCAAATAATAAGCTATAAAGCAAATAATCTATATGAATATTTAGATTTGATTAAATGTAGTGGAAAGAAAAGTGTATTATATATTGGCGAAAGGTCAATAATAGCATTAGATTTTCATATTCAAGGTTATGAGAGTGCTTGCCGAATAAGAGGAATAGAAGAAATCTTAAACCCTCCGTTTGGGTATTTCCATTCATTTGTTGCAGATTATTATTCTTATGGAAAAACTTCGAGAGGCTGGCGACAAATTATTTTATTAGAAAATAATAATGATGAAGAAAAGTCACTTGAAGTCTTTTGGCAATTACTTGACCTTTTTAGAAAAGATGAAAACTATTTGTTGAAAACAGTATAGTTTATTCCCCTATATTTGTATCAAAATAATCAGCCATGACACAATCTATATACAAAAAAAATCAGCAAAATATCATTCCTCTTTTACAAAAAGGAAAGACAAATAGCTATCGCCCCGAAGACATAAAGCGTTGGGGTGTTGAGAGGTTTTTAGATACTGTTTGTGCAAAAGAAGATATTATTATTCCTGCACTTGGTTTTACAGATGAAGAAAACAAAAGAATGGCTACAACCTTAATGGAAGATACTAAAGAACATGATATTTGATACAAATCTAATCATCAAACATATTCGTAAATCGCAGAATCTACCCTCAAGAATTATTATCCCGATGCCCGTAGTAGGGGAACTAAAGGCGTTTGCTATTAAGTCAGATTGGGGAATACAAAAAGTCATTTTTATGAATAATCTCTTCAATTTGTTCCCATTGGTTGAAATTACGGAAGAATTGACAGATATTTATGCCCAAGTAGATGCTTACAGTCAGAGAAAATTAGAAGGGAATCCATTACCACTTGGAATGTCTGCACGAAACATGGGTAAAAACGATTTATGGATTGCTACAACTGCTCTATACTTTGATATGGAGCTACATAGTACTGATAACGATTTTGACCATTTGATACATTATGGATTAAAACTTATTAAACATAGAATTTGATTGACAAAAATTTAAAAATGCCCCGCAGAGAACTCTACGGGGCATTTTTATTAGAAGTCATTTCATGGTGCTACATATTTCCCTATTTTTGTACAAAACCCAATGTTTATGACCTCTTTCAGAAAACAAATACATTCTATTTTAGAAATATCTATCAGACGAAGAAGTGGCATCAGTTTCGTGTTAAACGTATTCTTGACGGTTGTCATTTTTTTAAATACCCTTTCCATCATTCTACACACAGTTCCGTCAATACGCCAAGACTATGAACGTTTTTTTCACGAATTTGAGGTGTTTTCTGTTATTGTCTTCTCTATTGAATATCTGCTCAGGCTGTGGTCGTGTGTGGAAAATGAAAAGTACAAACATCCTATCAAGGGACGCATTAAGTTTATTTTTTCAGCTTGGGGTCTTATTGATTTATTGGCTATTTTGCCCTTTTTCGCTACTTATTTTGTCAAAGATTTAGGTTTTATTCGTATTCTTAGGTTACTCAGAATGTTGCGTTTGTTCAGAGTGAGCAAGTATTTCCATGCCCTGATTGTCATTCAACGGGTTTTCAAAGAAAAACAAGAAGAATTGGTTTTAAGCATGGTTTTTATCATTTTTACCCTAATAATTTCATCCAGTTTGGTATATTATATAGAGCATTCTGCCCAACCTAAAGCCTTTAGTAGCATTCCTGAAGCCATGTGGTGGGGTGTAAATACCATGACCACCGTTGGGTACGGAGATTTGAAGCCAATCACACCTCTTGGTAAACTTTTAGGAGGTATTATTGCCATTTTGGGCGTATCATTCTTTGCATTACCCACAGGAATTTTAGCATCAGGATTTGCCGAACAAGTAAGGGAACAAAGCGACAGAAGAAAAATCAAATGCCCTCATTGTGGCAAAGAATTTCATGAGCATAAACATTGAGTTAGAAAGTCTTGGGTTGTTGAGTAATGAGTCAATACTGATTTTAAAAGATATTATGTATATTGGTATAAACGGTCGTCGTAGTTCAAAACGACGACGACCGTAAAACACACATTAAATTTTAATGTTGGTATAAGCATCCATTGCCCTCTACCCTATATATAAAAAGCCTTGCAGAAAATGACTCTGCAAGGCTTTTCTTTATGAGTAATCTTGAGTAGCTATTCAAAAAATATATGAACTCTAATCACTGATAATCAGTATTTTACCGAACATCGAATATCGAAAAACTAATATCGAACCACTTAAAATCCTTTATCACGCATCAATTTGAATTCACGGTAACGCCTAATGATTGCCATGACAAATCCTAAAGAAAGCACTAAAGTACCAATCCAAAGTAGGTTAATCAACGGCTTTTCAATGGCTTTTAGCACCACGTAATCTCGTTGGGTAGTATTAATGGCAAAACTAAAATTACCCGTTTTAGGGTCAATATTGGTAAATTTGGCTCTGATACCCACCTCATTATTTTCTACTGGAGGCATGGCTACCATTCCTCCACGAATCACAAAAATAGGCTTTACTTCGTACTGGACAAACTCTTTACCCATCACTTTGATAGTAGCTTGTACGGCGGCATCACCTGCACCAAGTGGTTTTCCTTCAAACTCATTCACACGGGCTACATTATCCAAAACGGCTACGTAATCATTCAAAAAGAAGGTATCTTTTACGGCTATCGTGTAGTTTTCAGTTTTGCTCCATTCACGTTGGTCTAAATCAGGAGCGAGGGCTACGTAAGTGTATAAATCCGTTCCAAGATTACGCTTCAGGGCAGGCGAAACTGAATTTCCCATTTTTTTATTAATCTGAAAACGTGGGTATAAAGTAGTAACCCGCCCATCTCTATCTCTAAAATCAATTTCGTAGTATTTATTCTCAGGGAAAACGGGAAGTGTATCTCCCTTAGAATAATATTTCTTTCCTTTTTGCTCAATATCTTGCAGAGCAATGGCATGAAAATCATTTTCAATAATCTCTACTTGCTCTGGGCGAAGATATTCTGGCAACTCACGCCCTTCCACTCTAACACCTTTATAGGTTAATGTGTAGTTATCCATTTGCGTAGGCGTATTGAGCCATAGCATCACGTTCTCCTTATTTTCTTTACCGTTATTTTCAGTAAATGACTTGTCATTAGAAATATTAAAACCTGCGGTATTGATAGATACTACTTTTGAATATCCCGAAGAAAACAAAATACCCAACAACATCATTGCCACACCAATGTGCGTAACCGCCCCACCCGAAAGTTTGTAATTACCTTTGAAAATATTCAACAAAATAGAACCATTGGTCAGTAGGGCAAATATTCCTGCAAACAATAAAATGATATACGTGGGTGAATCGAAGAAGTCGCCAGTTTGGGTTTTGGTGGTAAAGAAAATAACGACAAATGTTAAAACTAAACTTATCAAAAGGGGAGTTAGAAAGTATTTAGCGAAGTTTTCTTGCTTAATTTTTTTCCACCAAAAACTTTGTCCAATTCCTGAAAATACGGCAATGCCTACACCAAACCATAACTGAAATTTAGAATAATACGTTGGAGCATCGGCAGGTGGGGCTAATTTCGATACAAATCCTAAGCCCTCAACAATCTTATTGTAAACGGGCAATGATGTTGCGGCAATAATTTGGAATGCTGAAAGGCAAAGGGTAGTTGCCCCCATAAAAATCCAAAATTCACGGCTGTAAGTAGAAACTTCTTTTTCATCGGCAGGAATTTCTTTCCATCTGATAATCAATAAGAAAATAGCTACAAACAAAAAGAATAGTAAATAAATCAAGAGTTGCCCCGAAAGCCCCAAATCAGTAAATGAGTGAACAGAGGCATCACCCAAAATTCCACTTCTGTTCAAAAAGGTTGAATACAATACCAAAATGAAGGTAGCTACCACTAAAATAAACGAAGTACCCAAAGCCGTTTGGTTGGTCTTATAAATAATCATGGTGTGAATTGTGGCAACCAGCGTAAGCCAAGGTACAAACGAAGCATTTTCCACGGGGTCCCAGTTCCAATATCCACCAAAATTGAGTGTTTCATACGCCCAATAACCACCCATGATAATTCCAACACCTAATACTAATCCCGATACCAACGCCCAAGGCAAAGCAGGACGAATCCAAGCGGCGTATTCACGTCTCCACAATCCAGCCATCGCATACGCAAAAGGAATCAGCGTGGTAGCAAAACCCAAGAAAAGCGTAGGAGGGTGAATTACCATCCAATAATTTTGAAGTAATGGGTTGAGTCCACGACCATCCTCAGCGATGAAATCGGGTTTCATTTGCCAAATGGGTAAGTCTGGCATGGCTTCTTTCATCATCAAGAAAGGCGACGAACCAATCTTTAAATCAATGACGGGCAACACCACTCCCAAAATCATGGAACACAGAAAAGTTTGAACCGCTGCAAAAATTGCCATAACGGGTGCTTCCCAGTGTTTATTGGTGTTGATTAGGATGATTCCCAACAGAGCGTGCCAGAAAATCCAGAGGAGGAAACTTCCCTCCTGCCCTTCCCAAAAACAGGAAATAATATAATAGACGGGTAATGCTCTTGATGAATGTGACCAAGCGTAGTGATACTCAAAATAATGATTATAAATAATGGAATATAAAGCAATGATTACGCCTACCACAGCCGCTCCATGCACGTAAAAGGCATAACGAGAAAACCTTTTCCATGATGTTTGTTGTTCTAAATCAGTGGTTTGAACAGATTTAAAATAGCCAAAAGTGGCAATCACCGATGCTACAAACGACAGGATGACACACAAATGACCAATATTTCCGATGGTTGTATGAAACATTTTTTATTAAGATATTAGGAATTAGTTATCAGTTGTTAGCAAACTATATTCTATTCTGAAACTAACTAAAAATGATTTTACAAATTGATGAAACAAGAGTATTTGAAAGAAATTAAATTTCAGAATAAACAACAAGGAATAAAGAATGCAGAAGGAATGCTGTTGCATTGCTCCTAAAATCTTCATTCCTTGTTAAAAATTCTGACTTACTATTTTATCATAAAATGTCAAGATTAAGACTGCTTGGCAGGTTTTTCAACTTCCTTAAATTCTGCGTTACCGTCTTGGTATTTTGAAGGGCATTTCAACAGAATTTTCTCACATTTAAAAACCTGTCCTTCCATATTTCCGATGATAACAATTTGTTCTGCTTTGCCCAAATCTTGTGGTTTGGGGGCATTATATACTACTTTTTGTGAACGTCCTTTGTTATCAGTTAGTGTAAATTCTAAGTGATTTGCATCAATAGCAGGATTATAAATAATATCTTGAATTTCGCCCGAAGGACTTTTTCTCAATTTACCTACCACATGAACTTGCGAAACATCACCATCTTTCGCTCTCATTTCAGCATCTGTAAAATCAGTGTAAGTGCTGGCTTCTGTACCCGTTGAAACCAAAATAGCCACCGCTATCGCAATAACGACAAGCCCAATGATATGTGTCTTTTTCATATTTAGTTGTCAGGGGTTAGGAGTTGGGGGTTTAGATTTTAATATTTGTAACCTTGTACACTAAAACCTAATCTCCAAATCCAAATCCTAAATTCTATTTTTTAATTTGTTGTTCTAATTTTGAAATTTTACGGTCGAGATTTACTAAATAAACAATAATAGCCGTAAAAATGGTTGCTATCACGGCTACCACTACATAAATTCTACCATCAGCATACAGTGCATCTGCCATTTCTATCTCATTGGCACTATTGTCTTGAGCAAATAAATGTATTGAAAGTAATAAAAACGTGATTAAAGAAAGTACTCTTTTCATTTTATGATTCTATAATAAAGTCTTGAAAATTGTTTTGATGCTGATTTGAAATTGGATTAATTCTCAGCTAAACTTTGTTCTAAATTTTTCAACCGTAATCTCACATTCGTAATCCAATAACCCAAGCAAATCCAACCGATACAGGCAGGGTAAAATATAACTCTCATGGTATGCTCGGTGTCCATTGGTTTAAAACCGGGGTTTCCACCGTTACCAGGATGCAAAGAGTCTGTCATTCTCGGAAGAATTATCAACAGTGGAATTAACAAAGCCACCGCAAAAATATTGTAAATGGCAGAAATCCTTGCCCTTTGTTGTTCATCATTAAACGACCCTCTTAAAATGATGTAGGCAAAGTAAATCAATAGTCCGATGGCTGCTCCATTGAGTTTTACATCATTTGTCCACCATGCTCCCCAAGTATATCTTGCCCAAATACTACCCGTGGCAATCCCTGCAATACCAAATAAAATCCCTGTATTGGCATATTCTGAGGCTTTGGTATCGAACAACATATTGGGAGTCCGTAAATATTTGATTGAGTTCCAGACTGATACACTCAACATCGTGAACATTCCAAACCACATGGGTACGTGAAAATATAGATTACGTGCTGTTTCGTGTAGCACTGGCTGACGGGGAATTCTTCCCAAAAATCCCCAAATTAATACGTAATACAACAGCCCAACGGCTAAAAATTTATACCAATTGTTTTTCATAATATCAATTATCAGTAAACAACTATCAGTTATCAGTCAAACTGCAATGAGTCAGCTAAAAGCCTCTAAGTATTCATTGATAAATCTATTTAATATCACACACTTTTAATCTCTATTTTCTGTTGAATGCTTATTGATAACTATAAACTGAATCAACTCCTCCACAGGTAAGGAAACAAGATTACACTCAACACCAGTACAATCCCATCAATTGCCAAAAGCGTCAGTATCTCATCGGTACTACTCCCTCTGTCGAGTCCATCTAAGGCGTTTTTAGAAATTTTCAGAAGCATCAATAGCATCGGAATGATGATGGGAAAACTCAAAATTGCCATCAAAGTAGCACTATTTTCAGCCTTTGAGGCAATGCCCGCCACCATCGTTAAAGTACTCGAAAAACCGACCGCTCCTAAAATAATGCTCAACAAGTAGATAGTTATATCTTCTACGGGATTCCCCATCACAACTGCATAAACCCCAAAACCTACCAATGCCAACACCAACATCAAAAGCGTGTTATAAATTATCTTTGATAGGATAATACCCACTGGACTGGCTAAAGTGTAATAATATAATAACCTACCAAAACGCTCTTGGGTAAAACTCTTGGCAATAGCGTTCATTGCCGTAAAGAGCAAAATAATCCAAAATAAAGTATTCCACGTAAGTTTATCAATGCTATTCGTCTTCATTCTAAATGATAAATAGCATACATAAATGGTACTAACAATGTATAGTAGCATTCCATTTAAAGCGTACTTTTGCCTTAGTTCCAGCCGAATTTCCTTATCGATTAATGCTTTTATTTCTCTGAACATTCTTTTAGGGTTTGAATATTGGGTATTGTGAGTCAGTTTTTAGCTATCTTTTTCTAACAAACCAAACATCAAAACCATTATTCCTAAAACACTACAAAGTTACGACACAAACAAACCGCAAATACATAAACAAATAATATTTTGCGAAACTAAAATGTTTTCTCCTTGAATAGTTTATATTCAAGGAACTCTTTGGTAAATTTGTGTTGTTTTGAATAAATCTAAATAAGAGTATTATTAGTTATCAATTGTGTAGTAACGAGATTACTCACATAACTTTTACGCACTGATAACAATTTACTGATAACTGATAACTGAATTTGAAAACCATCGCAGATTTAAAAATAGGAGAAAGAGGTATTATTGTAAATTTCACCGATGAAATTTTATCATTAAAACTTTTAGAAATGGGCTGCCTACCTGGTACACAAGTAACCATGACGCACATAGCACCCTTCGGCGACCCCATTGCGGTGAAGGTATCTGGTTACATTCTTTCAATGCGAAAAGACGAAGCCTCATCAATTGTGGTAGCCTAAATAACCGAATGTTTAATATTACTAACAGCTTATATCCTTGAAAAAATCACCTAAAATAGCCCTCATTGGCAATCCTAACGCTGGAAAATCTTCACTGTTTAATTCACTGACAGGTTTGCGTCAGAAAACGGGCAATTTCCCAGGCGTTACGATGGATAAACTCATTGGTAAATGGAAATTGGAGGCAGGAGACGACGCTGAAATACTGGATTTACCGGGTATTTATAGTATCTATCCTAAATCAGTTGATGAACAAGTAGTTATTAATATTTTGGCTAATCCACAACATCCCGACTATCCCGATTTAGCCATCGTGGTAGCGGATGCTTCTAATCTCAAACGTAATTTATTATTATTTAGTCAAGTGCGTGATTTGGGTATTCCAACGGTTTTAGCCCTCAACATGATTGATGTCGCTGAAAATCAAGGAATTGTTATTAACTCTGTAAAATTAGCCCGTGAGTTAAACGTTGAAGTAGCCGAAGTAAATGCTAAAAAAGGTATCGGACTCAATGGATTAAGATTAGCCGTTAATAAAACTTTAGAAACTGGATTCAACTCTAATGATTCACTACCGATGGAATATTCTTCTGAAATGGTAGATGAAATCAAAGATACCTACGGAGATACCGACGACTATCACGCTCTTTTGTGGTTATCAGAACACGACAATCTAAAGCAATTTGATGCTCAGCAACGCATAGGTTTTGATAAAATACAGGAAAAATATGGTTGGAATACCCAAAACGCTCAGTCGAAAGAAACGATGGCTCGGTACGCTCAACTCAATGAAATTGTAGATAATTGCCTTCACGAAATGCCCGTGGAAGAAGAAGCTACTAATTCATGGACTGACCGATTAGACAAGGTTTTTTTACACCGTTTTTGGGGATATTTTGTGTTTTTGGGCATTCTATTCATTATGTTCCAAGCCATCTTTACGTGGGCGACTTATCCAATGGATTTGATTGATGGTGGTGTGGCGAGTTTGAACGAATTCTTAAAGTCGCAACTCCCTGCTACCAAGCTCACCGACTTACTTACTGATGGACTCATTGCGGGTATTGGTGGGGTACTGATTTTTATTCCTCAAATAGCTTTCCTATTTTTATTTATTTCGCTGTTAGAAGAAACAGGATATATGTCCAGAGTAATGTTTATTATGGACAAGTTGATGCGTCGTTTCGGTCTGAATGGGAAATCCGTCGTACCGCTTATCTCGGGTGTTGCCTGTGCTGTGCCTGCCATCATGAGTACCCGTAGCATCGGCTCTTGGAAAGACCGCCTCATTACCATCATGGTTACGCCCTTGATGTCATGTTCGGCTCGTTTACCTATTTACACGGTATTAATTGCCTTAATAGTTCCTGAAAAAAGTACCCTTTTTGGCATTTTCAATTTACAAGGTGTAGCTCTTTTTGCTATGTATTTATTGGGTTTCTTCATGGCATTGATATCCGCTTGGGTGATGAAGTTATTACTAAAAGCCAAAGAACGGAGTTATTTTATCATGGAATTGCCTTCATACAAAGGTCCTCGTTTTGCTCATGTAATGCTCACCATCTGGAATTCAACCAAAGCCTTTGTCTTTGAAGCAGGTAAAATCATCGTTGCCATTTCTATTGTTTTGTGGGTATTAGCAAGTTATGGACCAGGAGATTCAATTGAACAAGCAGAAATCACCGTCAAAAGTCAAAATCCAACTCTTTCGGGAATTGAGTTAGACAATAAAATTGCTGCCCAGAAGTTAGAAAATTCTTACGCTGGGCATTTCGGCAAATTCATTGAACCCATCATCAAGCCTTTAGGCTACGACTGGAAAATTGGGATTGCCTTGATTACTTCTTTTGCTGCCCGTGAAGTTTTTGTGGGTACAATGTCCACCATTTACAGTTTGGGTGGTGAAGTTGAAGATGAAAGTTCCACGGTGATGAATAGAATGAGGGCAGAAATTAACCCCGAAACGGGCAAACCTCTCTACGATACCGCTTTGGGTTTTTCTTTGCTAATTTTCTATGCTTTTGCCATGCAATGTATGAGTACACTCGCTACTACTTACCGAGAAACAAAATCTTGGAAATATCCTGCCATTCAGTTTTTCTACATGACTGGATTAGCGTATGTATCGGCTTTTATTGTGTATCAGCTTTTATCTTAATTTCAAAAGAATGAATTATCTTTATAGTAACGACGAAAGGTTTTGGGCTTCTCAACTACAAATCAATGTAGGCAAGCAACTCAAAACCATTCTACTTTTTGTAATATATTCATTAAACAAAATTTTCTAATCAATCATTGGTTTCTACCATTCTTACTTTTCTCTGAATCTCTCTTTAGGCTTCCTTTTAGCCAATAAATGTCAAAATACCCCTTGTTAAGCATCTGACATTAGAATTTACAGTTAATCACTTATTTTCTTTGCAAAATTCAAGTTTGTTTTCTACCTTAAATCAAGATAAAAAACTAAAAACTCTTCTGTTAAACGTCCCTTAAACAACTTATATGCCACATCAGCACGCCCTCATTGTATTCATTGATAATAGCCCATTCGGTGGTCATGCACTCATCGAAGAGTTGGGTACAGAAAGGACTTTAATGATACAAAGAACCTTAAATCAAATCACCCATTCCATCATTGAACAACTGCCTTACACCAAAATTTTATTCTATTCAGATTTTATTGACTATTCGGATAATTGGGATAATAATCTGTACAATAAGCAACTCCAGCAGGGAAAAGATATGGGCGAGCGAATGAAAAATGCCTTTGAGTATGCGTTTGAATTAGAAGAAACACCCATCAAACAGGCGTGTATAGTATGGGGCAATGTTACCGAACTTACCATATGGCATCTTACTAAATCATACTACGCTTTAGATACCCACGACTACGTGTTGGGACCCATCAATAATGGTTCATATTACCTACTGGGAATGAAACGTCTTCATACAGAAGTATTCAAAGATAAACAATGGGATAGCCCCAATTTAATCAGGCTCACTTGTGATGAAATGCACGAACAGCGTAAATCTTATTATTTGCTTCCTTATTTATCAAATATTAATTCGGTTGCTAATTTCACCCCCCAATTTGCCAAACTATTAGAAGACATGGGCATTTTATCAGTAGCTGAACAAGAAAAAATCAAGAATAAACAAGAACAGGGCTAAATTAGCCCTATTTTTTTGGTATCATCCCCTCCGTTAATTCGTTCAATACTCGTATTTTTTCTTGAAAATCCCCTTTGATTGATTTTCTGATTTCCCGAAGATTTTCCAATAAATTTTGAATATCATCAGGAATTACATCATCCAAAAATTCACGCATCCTTTTTGCCATCGTAGGTGATTTACCATTAGTAGAAATACCAATTTTCAAATCTCCCTTTTGCACGATTGAACCTAAGTAAAAATCGCATAAATCTGGGGTATCGGCTACATTACAAAGAATATGACGCTCCGCAGTTATTCTTTTGATACTGGCGTGCAAATCAGGGTTATCCGTAGCTAAAATGACTAAATCCACATGATTCAAATCGCTAAATTCAAACTTCCGATTGATGAGCTTTACATTCGGATAATCTTTGGCATAAGCCAGCAAATCATCTCTGAATAGGTCTGCTACTACCTTTACGTGGGCATCGGGGCTGTTATTCAACATCGCTGATAGCTTTTCTAAGCCCACATTCCCCCCTCCTACTAACAACACATTGAGTTCCTCCAATTTTAAGAAAACTGGGAAAAGTCGGTTTTTTAACGCTTCGTCTTTCACTGAATTGCTATCCATCAAATTCAAAATTTTAATTTTGTATAAAGTTATACGTCCGTATTCATATAAACAAAAAGGGCTTCAACCGAAGTCAAAGCCCTTTCTAACAAAGAAATATCTACTATTCTGCTGCTTTCTCTTCTTCAGAAGACTCCTCAGTAGCAGGAGCAGCAGGTGTTTCGTCTTCAACAACTTCAGCCGAAGTCTCTTCTGCCGCAGGAGCAGCCGCCTCAACAGCACCACCCTCTTTCTTAGCACCACCTCTACGACTACGACGAGTTTTAACCGCTTTCTCAGAAGCTGCAGCTAACATCGTTTCGTTGAAATCAACTAATTCCATTAAGCACATCTCAGCGTTATCACCAAGACGATTTCCTAACTTAATAATTCTTGTATAACCACCTGGACGATTCGCTACTTTCTCAGCTACTACTCCAAAAAGCTCTTTTACAGCTTCTTTGCTTTGTAAATAAGAAAACACAACACGACGGTTGTTTGTATCATCAGTTTTTGATTTTGTAATCAAAGGCTCTGCGTACTTTCTCAATTCTTTAGCTTTGGCTAATGTAGTTTCAATTCTTTTGTGAAGAATTAAAGATGCTGCCATATTCGACAACATTGCGGCTCTGTGTGGAGCAGTTCTACCTAAATGGTTGTTTTTTTTACCGTGTCTCATTGTTTGGGAGTAAGTTTAAAATGACCAATAATTTTTCCAGCGAAAAATCATCTATCATTGCGGTTAAGTTAATTCACATCAACTCACCTATTACTACGTTTAATTAAAATAAAAATTTGGGAGTAAGGATGTGGTCAAAATGAATCCGCAATCCAAACTCCCAAATCCGAAATATTATCAGTCTTCATCTAAACGGTAACGAACAACGTCCATACCAAAATGAAGTCCTTTATCTTCAATTAATTGTTCTAATTCTGTCAATGATTTCTTACCGAAATTACGGAATTTCATCATATCTGAAATTTCTAATCTTGCTAAATCGCCTAATGTTTTCACATCTGCCGACTTCAGACAGTTGTAAGCACGTACTGACAAGTCTAAGTCTGCCAATGGTGTTTTCAACAATTTTCTCATATGTAGCATTTCTTCATCCACCACGTTATCTTCTTCTGCCTTCATCGACTCGAAAGTCATTGTTTGGTCAGAGAACAACATAAAGTGTTGAATCAAAATATACGCAGCACCTTTCAAGGCATCTTCAGGGTGGATAGAACCATCCGTCTCAATGTCAATGATTAATTTTTCGTAATCTGTTTTCTGCTCTACACGAGTATTTTCAATGCTATACTTAACGTTTTTGATAGGCGTATAAATAGCATCAATTGGAATGTGTCCAAACGGAGGTTCAGAATTCCTTGTTTCGTCAGAAGGTACATAACCACGTCCTTTCTCAACGATGATTTCCATTTCAAACTCTTTCGATTCATCTAAGTTACAGATAACTAAATCTGGATTCAAGATGTCGAAATAATTTGTAAATTTAGAAATATCGCCTGCTTTTAGGGTAGTTTGCCCTTTCACTCTAACGTTAATTTTGTTTTCGAGAATTTCCTGTGATTTCTTAAAACGAACTTTTTTCAAGTTCAAAATAATCTCAGTCATATCCTCAATCACGCCTTCAATGGCAGAAAATTCGTGCTGAACTCCGCTAACCTTTACGCTTGTGATGGCGTAGCCTTCTAAAGAAGACAATAAGATTCTACGAAGTGCATTACCGATTGTAACGCCATAGCCTTTTTCGAGTGGCTTAAACTCAAATAACCCGTGAAAGTCGTCGGCTTTTTCCATGACAACTTTATCGGGCATTTGGAATGCTAATATTGACATATTTCGTAGCGTAATTTACCTTGGAATGTATTAAGAATAGAGTAAATGATTTGCAATTTACAAATAATCTCTGTGATTACACGAATTATTGGGTAAAAATTTTAAAAAAAACTTGACAATTATAAACTTATCGTTTATATTACAAGTTTGTGAAAATTTTAGTTCCCTATTTTTAAGTATTAATGATTAAAAATTAAATACCTTTCCATTTGGAAAGACTAAATTATCAATGATACTTCATGATAAAAACAAAGCCTATTTTTAGGTTAAATATCAGATATAAAGTATAGGATACTAAATACCTGATATTTAAAATATACAAATCTATTACTTAGAGTAAAGTTCGACGATTGCTTGTTCGTTGAAATTCTCTGGAATATCAGAACGCTCTGGATACGAAACAAACTTACCTGTCATTGTTGGGGTATCCCACTCTAACCAGTTGAAACGCTTTCCAGCTTTTCCTGCTAATGAGTTAGTAACTACTTCCAATGACTTTGATTTCTCACGTACGCTTACTAATTGCCCTGGTTTTAATGAATATGATGGAATATTTACTAATTCGCCATCAACCATAATGTGTTTGTGAATAACTAACTGACGTGCAGCACGACGAGTTGGAGCAATTCCCAAACGATATACTGTATTATCTAAACGTGCTTCGCAAAGTTTCAAAAGGTTTTCACCTTTGATACCCTCTCTTACGGCAGCTCTGTGATAAAGGTTCTCAAATTGTTTTTCAAGAATTCCGTAGGTGTATTTCACTTTTTGCTTTTCTTTCAATTGTAAAGCATATTCTGAAACTTTACCACGTTTTCCTTTTCCGTGCTGACCTGGACCGTAATTTTTGCGAGCTAACGCTTTACTTGGACCTAAGATTGGCTCACCGAAACGACGAGCGATTTTTGATTTTGGACCTGTGTATCTTGCCATTTTTGTAAAAATTGAGTCAATAGCCCTCTTATGGCTAATGAAGTAATTAATGATGAAACATAAAGAAACGAAGGGCAATAATTACTAATTACCCTTCGCTGTATTTTTTTGTAATTAATAGTGAATGTGTAATAACTAATAGTTTATTATCTTTTCATCAATGAATCTTTAACAACTATTATCTATTCTCTATCAATTATTCACTAAATTAAACTCTACGACGTTTTGGGGGACGACATCCATTGTGAGGAAGTGGTGTAATATCCTTGATAGATAATACTTCGATACCTGCATTAGAAACAGTTCTAATGGCTGATTCACGACCTGCCCCTGGACCTTTCACGAAAACCTCTGCCTTTTTCATCCCTGCTTCCACAGCTACCGCTGCACAGTTTGATGCTGCCATTTGAGCAGCATAAGGAGTATTTTTCTTTGAACCTTTAAAGCCCATTTTACCAGCAGAAGCCCAAGAGATAACTTGTCCTTGGCTATTGGTAATAGAGATGATAATG
>JALONS010000215.1 GCA_025454855.1 Arcicella sp. | reverse complement strand
GAACCGCAACTTTGATTATGATTTATTACCTGCATTTTTAGCAAAATCCTTTGAAATACACCAAATTGAAGCCGTTTATGACGTTGCTATTCTCAACTGCCAAAACAGCGAACTGGCATTAGGCTATAATTCTTTGGACTTTAAAAAAGATCAAAATGTTCCGTGTTTAGGGCGAAATCAAACGCAATCTTGTTATGACTTAAAAGTGACTTTTACAAAAAATACTCCTAAAACGGCTCAAAAACCTTACTGGCTAATTCCTTTCTGGCTATTGTTTATTGGTGGCAGTTTTGTTTTCTGGCATAAGAAAAAGGGAGTAGAAAATGATACGCCCAGTACGACCCCCAAAGTTACCTCATTAATTTTGGAAATTCAAGTCTTGATTTTACGGGTCAAGTACTTTTCATTGGGAATATTCAACATAATCTGACTTACAGAGAGGCAAAACTTCTGAAGTTTTTCGTTGATAATGCCAACCAATTATTAGACCGAGATATTATTCTGAAATCTGTTTGGGAAGATGAAGGCGTAACCGTGGGGCGAAGTTTAGATGTATTTGTTTCTCGCCTAAGAAAAATGTTATCGTCAGATTCAACGGTACAAATCATCACGCTACACGGAGTTGGGTATAAATTACAGGTGTGAGCAATTTGATTAACTTATAACTTTTGCTTGTTTCTTTTGCATTTTAATCGCCTCATTTTCCTCATTTTGTTTCATTCTGGCACGTACTATTTTTTCAACGAGTTCTTTGGGTAAAGGATTTTCAAGGGTAAATTGAATAGTTCCTTTCGAAGTTTTATAGCCCTTCAACTCCTCTTTCATTTGTTCTGTAAGGGTTGAATTCCCACCGAACAAACTACAATGTTTTTTGTAGGCGGCAAAGTAAACCAGCATTCCCTTGTATTTATACGCAGGTATTCCGTAACTGATGACTTCCTCGGCTTCGGGAGCGGTATCTCTAATGATTTGTCGGAGTTCTTCTAACGCAAATCTTACCTTTTCGTTTTGTAAAGCAAGATACTCATCTATACTTTTAACATTTAATTCATTCATGACCCGCTTGTTTAATAGACTATCAAAATTGTAAGACTTCTGTTATTGTTTTTCTGCGTATTTTTTAAAATTATCTAAAATCATTTGCCAACCTGTTTCTTGCATTTCAATAGGGTTTTCGTTTTCAGCATCAAATGTTTCCACGATACTCACTTCACCATCATTTTGAACAAAACTTATCTTTATTTGGCGGCCATCTTCCAGTACATATTCAATTGTTTTCAGTGGCTCAATATGGGTATAAACTCCTTCAAAATCAAAACCCATACTACCATCTTTAGCTTCCATACGGGTCAGAAATTTACCGCCAATTCGTAAGTCATTGGTAGCATGAGGAGCGTGCCATTCGTCAGAAGCAAAAGTCCAGTTTTGAATATGTACAGGGTTAGTCCAATACTCCCAAACGTTTGCTAACGGTGCGTGAATAATGGCTTCAACGGTAATACTAATTTTTTCCATTTTGTATTTAATGATTGTTTTTAGGGGAATTGATTAAAATAACGATTTTCAAAATATTTCAAATTCAAACTTGACAAAGTTGCTTACTCCTGTAATTTAAAAGTATCCAGTATCTCGAATGATATGCTTCAATACCACTCTAAACATCCATTTTCTATCACGCCCTTTACATTGAAATCGTCGCTAAAAACAACCATATTAGCTTCGTAATCAGGCATGATTTTCCCAAATTGTTTATCCAAATCTAATACTTCGGCGGGATAAGTTGATGCCATTCGTAGTGATTCTTCAAGTGAAATACCTACGTGTTCAACGCAATTTTTTACGGCCTGAATCATACTCAGGGCAGAGCCAGAGAGCGTTCCCTTGAGGTCGGTGTAATGTGTTCCCGCATGGATAAATTTATAGTCGCCCGAGGTATCATTTGTAACCGCATCGGTAATAATAAACAAGCGTTTGCCCATGATTTTTTTAGAGATTCTAACACTGGCAAAATCCACGTGAATGCCGTCTGGAATAATACTTGCTCGCACGTCAGAATCATACGTAGCTCCTACCAATCCCACTTCTCGGCTCTGAAATTGCGACATGGCATTGAATAAATGAGTAACTCGGGTAATTCCCTTATTAAAAGCCCCCTTCGCCTGTTGATAAGTAGCAGAACTATGCCCTGCTGCTATTTTTATATCGCTTTGCAATAACAAATCTAATTGCTCAACCGTAAATTCTTCGGGGGCAACGGTCATGTATGTAGGTAGTCCTTTACAAGCATCAATGACTGTTCGCAGCTCTTTGGTAGTAGGCTTTCTGATAAATTCCGCCACATGAGCCCCCCGTTTGGGAAAACTAAAATAAGGTCCTTCTAAATGTAAACCTACTAAACCTTTACCTCCATTTGCCAGATACATTTTGGCAACCGTTACCGCTTCCAACATTTTATCTAAGGGAGTAGAAGAAAGTGTTATTTGAAAATGGGTTGTTCCTTGCCGACGAATTTCGAGATACGTTTTTTTGATGGTAGCCTCGGTAGTGCTTGAATTATAGAGACTTCCACCTCCACCATAAATTTGAATATCAATAAACGACGGAGCAAGGTTAAATCCCTTCAAATCAACAATTTGCAAGTCTGGGTCTAATTCTTCAAGGTCAGTTTCTGCTAAAATTTTACTAATTTTATTGCCTTCTATTACTAAAATTTTATGGGTCAATACTTCATCAGAAGTAAATATTTTACAATTTTTCAGGATGTACATAAGTTGATGAAAATTAGAGTATTGTATGCTGGGTATTAAAAAACCAAATAACTCTAAATTACTTATTTTACTTGAATACTTATTAATACCTTTGGCAATTAATTTAAACAATCAGTATAGTGTAATATGAATATTTTTGAAAGACAACAAGGACATTTAAGAGAGATTTTAAAAGCAGAAATCGAAAAAGGGCAAGCATTTTTGGCTGAAAATAAAAAAAGACCCGAAGTTACCGAAACCGAAAGTGGTTTACAATACGAAGTAATAGTAGAAGGAAAAGGACCAAAACCAAGTGGACCCAGAGCAAAGGTGCTTACGCATTATCATGGTACAACCATCGATGGCGTTGTGTTTGATAGTAGTGTGTTGCGTAATGAACCGCTCAGTTTTGGCTTGAACCAAGTAATTACGGGATGGACAGAAGGCTTACAATTAATGCCCGAAGGAAGTAAATACAAATTATTTATTCCTCATCATTTAGCCTACGGCGAACGTGGGGCAGGACCCGATATTCCAGGAGGGGCGACTTTAATCTTTGAAGTAGAGCTTTTAAAGACTAACTAAAAGGACTACTGTTTGTCGTGAGGAAGGGATATTTATCAACTTTACGACAAACAGTAAACTTAATAAGCAATGAGTAACCCACCCTTTAGTATGGGTAATTGCTCACTTGGTTTTATCATGTAAACGTAGGAGTCAAAAGGTAATCTTTCGCCTTTGTAAGTTCCATCAAATGGTTCTTTATAACCTTTTGAATAAAACACTAATTCTCCCCAACGATTGTAAACACTTACTTCAATATCTGCAAAGAATTCAGCCATTTTTAACTCCCAAAAATCATTTACTTTATCGTTGTTAGGAGTAAAAACATTCGGAATCATAGTATTTTCTATTACTTCAACTAACGTAGAGTCATGGTGAATGCACCCCCACTCATTTGAAGTCGTTAGAATATAAAGTGTGGTTTTATCGGGTTTGGCACTGGGACTGGCAATGGATGGACTGTTTAAGTGTCTCGTAGGTGTCCAGTCAAAAATAGTAGCATCTTTAGCATCAGAATTTAGCCAAGTGTCCATTCCTTTAAAAATCTGAACACGTTTCAACAAGTTTGTTTGCGGGACTTTATTAATTTCAACAGTTCTTTGGGCTGTACTATTCTGGCATTGTACTTGTCCTTTATAAGTGAGCGTAATGATATGTTTTCCAACGCCTGCTTTCTGAGGATTAAAGATTTTTCCAGTGATACCAACTCCTGTAAGCGTGCCATTTGGCGGACTAAAAATTAGAGGTATTGGGCGTAAGTTTTCAGATACACACATTGGGGCAATAGAATCTAAGGATGTAATTGGTTTGTTGTAAAATGTAATAGGAATATTTACAGCCTTAGCTTCACAACCATTAGAATCAGTAATAGAAACCGTGTAAACGCCTGATTTATTGACATAATAACTTGCCTTCGAGGTAGAATCAAACCGTACATTGTCTTTTTTCCATTCATAAACGAACCCTTTTGTTTCCGAAGCACTCAGTAAAATAGAGTCGCCTTCACACTTAGCATCTTTTTGTGCATCTGCTTTTAAATTTACAACTGGTTGATTTTTGACAATATTTACATAAACAGTATCTGATTTTGCGATACAATCGGTATCTAAATCTTTTACAATAGCAAAATAAGCCCCTTCTCTAACAACATTAATAATAGCATTTTTTTCACTTGTCAATAAATCTCCATTAAAAAACCAAGAAAAAACGCTTCTTCCAAAGGGTGGAACTGATATTTGGTAGGTTTTACCGTTACCGCAGACTAATGGTTTTCCTTTGTAGGCTAATTTTCTTTTTTCCTTAGTCAGTAATACCTTGATTGTATTAGAAGCAGTTTTGGTTTTTCCACAAATATTTTTGAATGAAGCTACCACTACGTATTCTCCTTCTTCTTTAGTAAGCAGGGTTGTTTTAGTAGCTCCTGCAATATTATCACCATTGCGTTGCCATTGATAGTTCCAATCTGAGCGTGGGTTATTACTTACTAACTCTACTTCTGTACCCTCACAAAAAGTTACTTCCGAAATAGGTGCTTGACTGGCTAACGAAATCGTGTGAGGAGCAGGAGAGTTATTGGCACAATCAACAACTAAAAACTGAAAATCTCTTCGTACTTCTCCTATCTTTTCACCATTTCTAAACTCTTCGCACAAAACTGAAATAACGTGCAAACCCAAGGTGTTTGCTTTTACATTTAGTACCCCTTTTTGTGGATGCACTGTTAAAGAAGGACTTCCATCTATTTGCTTGGTTACACCATATCCACTTTTCCAAACTACCAATGGATAATTAGAGCTTCCCTGCGAAGGGGCATTGGGATTTGTATCATCGGTAAAACCGTTATAGGGTGTTACTAAAGAATATTTTAATACATCTCCGTCAATATCAATGGCATCGTAGTTAATTTCAAAGATTTCATTTCTGCAAACATATTCTCCGTTGAGAGGTTGAAATGTAGGTGTTGAATTTACAAATGGTGCTCCTTTGCGAATAAGAGCTGGGAAAGCCATATAAAATACCATTCCTGCATTTTTGGGGTTCATAATATTGTCAATATCTCCGTTACGGCAACACCTCTCCCATACAATGTAATAGCCATCGGGGTCATCATAACTTTGGGGGAGCAATTCAATAATCTTAACGTATTGTAACAGAGACGTTTTCAAGCTACGAAGTGTTGCACAGGCAGGATTGGTATATATTACAGGTACTCTGGATGTTAGGGCGATGGGAATTTCCATCATCTTAAGGTTATCCGATTTTCTAAATATAACAACAGTAATATTGTTGTCTAAAGCCGTTATACTTCCGTTTAAGTCATCAAAGTAAAGTGATACTATTATTTTGTAGTTACCTGGCTCTTTGGGGTTGAGACACTGCATATTAATATCTCCTCCTACGATATGAGTGGCATTTACACAATGTGTAAAAAATAGATAAAAAAATAGTCCCCCCAAAAGTAAAAAATGCTTCATATTGGTAGAATATAAAAGGTAAATAACTATTAATGGCACGTCATCCCGACTAACAAATAGCTCAGGCGTTTATCTTAAAACAATGAAGGATTAATTAAAGATGGGTTGGTTGATGATAACGATTAAGACGGAGTGTACTTAATAATGGTTGTATTGAACGTAAAGATAAATTTTTATTTCAATTTTAAAGAAACCTTCTGAGAAATATTTATTATTCATAAAAATTTGGAAGTGTTCATTTAACTGTGGTATGGCTTAACTAACTTGTTGATTTTTAACTATAAATTTTAGCTGTACCAGAGTTTAGTTCAATTAGAGCTTTTAAAGACTAATTGAGTTTCAAACACAAAAAGGCGTTGAGGATAGATTTTACATCCCCAACGCCTTTCATTCTGTAAAACCGTTTTAATTTCTACCTTTGTAAGCGGGCTTATCGATGCTCGTACTTCCGTAGGCAGGACAATTATTTTTTCTTGCACAAGATGCCAGCGATAAAACTGCTAATAATCCAAAAATGATGGTTGATTTCTTCATGACTCAGTATTGGTATGGGTTGTGTAAGGTGTATTAAGTCCTAAGTACAAAGCGACCGTCGCTCGGTATTAAGTTTAAACATTATTAAAGTTTTTCTCAATACTTAATACCTAACACTTGATACATAATCTACAACAAAATTACGAAAAATCTTGCCAAATATTGTTTTACAAGTAATTAATTTTCAATCGGTTATAGAAGATTTGGGATTTTAGATTTTCGATTGCGAATTTTTAGAGAACAATAAATCCGCAATCTCTACTGTTCTACCAACGACAATTGTTCCGCCAAAGCCATATCTTCCTGACTAATCACCAATACTTTTTCTTCTTGTTCTTGTACTTTATCACCGTAGCCCAAGATGGTCATCATACCTTCTCTGCCTTGTTCTTCGGCAAATAACCGAGTGGTAATTGTACCATCTTCCAGCCTATCCACAATTACGTGTTTGGGGGCAGGAATCAAACAATGCTGAATACCGCCGTAACCTCCTAACGATTCTTGATAAGCTCCTGTGTGGAAGAACCCTACGTATTGACGTTCTTCGCCTTCTTCGTAAATGGGCAAGTATAAATCTGAACTGTGGGCTTCTGTATTATAAAAATCCATCGAGTCACAAGTCAGACCACCCAAGTTTACTTTTTGGTAAGGACTTCCCCAATTATTTACGGGCAACATGATGTATTTTTGGTTCATACCCCAAGAATCAGGTAATTGAGTAATGAAAGAACCATCAATCATGTACCATAATTCTTTATCATTTTGCAGTTTTTGGTCGATGATTTCGTACAAAACGGCTCCACTTTCACCTACGGTATAAGAGCCGAATTCGGTAAATAGATTAGGAACGGGTACGTTGTTTTTATTACAAATCCATGAAATGGACTCTACAATTTCATCAATCATCGACTGATAGTCGTAATTAAATTGTAATGAAGTCTGAATCGGTAATCCACCGCCCAAATCAATTGAATCAAGCTCGGGACATACTTTTTTAATCTCGCAATATTTATAGATAAAACGGCTCAGTTCTGACCAATAATAGGCACTATCTTTAATGCCCGTATTGATAAAGAAATGTAACATTTTTAATTTATAACGTTCGCTATTTTGGATTTTATTTTTGTATAAATCCATGACATCCGAGTAGCGAAGCCCCAAGCGTGAAGTGTAAAACGCAAAATCAGGCTCTTCGTCGGTAGCAATACGAATACCCAAGTTTACGGTATCTGCCGTCACTGATTTATCATAAAAATCAATTTCCTTTAGATTATCTAAAATAGGGATACAATTGAAGCCTTCGTTGATTAACTCACTGATATACTGGGTATAAAGTGGCAGTTTGTATCCGTTGCAAAGGATATAAGTTGATTTTGAGATTTTGTTTTTACCGTATAAATCCCGAATAATTGAAATGTCAAAAGCAGAGGACGTTTCGAGGTGAACGTTGTG
>JALONS010000024.1 GCA_025454855.1 Arcicella sp. | reverse complement strand
ATATTTCTGAAATGTTTCTTTATAATATTTGGCATCAATAATCAGTTTACGATTACCCAATTGGATAGAAATATCGGTTTGCATTTTGGGTAAAAACTGCCTCTCATCCCCCGATATTTTCCAGTGTAAATCTTCTCTAAAAACTTTGGCATTAGACAATTCTATTTTATAAAAATTACGAATGAAATGCTCGAAGATACGAGCCATTTGTCGTTCGTCTCGCATAAAATCCTTGAACTTAAAAGAACCTGTATTTTCATCTAATAGCAAATTATTGTAGAGTAACTCACTGATACTCAGTAGGAATAAATAATAAGAATTTGATTTGGTGTGTTGGGTTTGCTGGAAGGTTTTTTCAGTTAATACTATACTTTTGATGGTTGAAAACTTACTCAAAGCCGCCTGAACTTCTTTTTTAATGATTGGAGAAACCCCTGATGTTTTCAATAGATTTTCAAGCGTGGTTTTAATGACTTGATTAGGCAAAATATCTGCAGATAATTCATCGAATTCGCAGGATGAGAAACCCCTTGAAAACAGATTTTTTCGGATAGAGTCATTGAAGTCT
Organism: Arcicella sp.; assembly: GCA_025454855.1. GTDB lineage: Bacteria > Bacteroidota > Bacteroidia > Cytophagales > Spirosomataceae > Arcicella. The sequence goes on along the minus strand of JALONS010000024.1, from coordinate 44,293 downwards.
ATCTTGCCTTTAATACCTTGAAAGTTCTCTTTTTGAAGAATGTAATGTTGTTGAAGTCCTCGTTTCAACAACGTATTTGCTCCTTTTACAAAAATCTTACTCAACAAATTTAATAAGTCGGTTTGGTCTTCGGCTGAAATATTTACCCAATCCTTTTCTTCCCATTTGTCCCAGGCATAACAGAGCAAATAATAGATATTTTTGATAGGTATCATATTGTCAGAAGCCGCTGAATTTCGTTTTTTGCCTTGTTTTCGTTGTCAAACCAATATTCTTCTAAAAGTGGAGCAATTTCTAAATTAATAACCCTACGATACCATTTTTCTCCATTATCTCCTTCCTTAAAACTTGAAAAGTAGCTGTGACCAATCTGGAATCCTTTCTGAAGATTTCTATCTTCAGTGATGGTTTCGTTTAAGGCTGAAATTTTACGAACAATATTCTCTGCAAATGATTTTTCGATTCCTTTCTGAGCTAAGAAGGTGACAAAATTCTCATTAAATAATGGTTCAAGCGAAATAAAGGCAAAACGTCTCCGAAGGGCATAGTCAATCATGGCTAATGAGCGGTCTGCCGTATTCATCGTGCCAATGATATGCAGATTTTCGGGTACGTAGAAAGGTTCAGACTCTTTATCTCCATACGTCAGGGGCATTTCGTTGGCTCTTCCCCTTTTGTCGGATTCGATTAAGAGTAGCAATTCTCCAAAAATCTTACTCAAATTTCCTCTATTGATTTCATCAATAATAAAAAAATGGTCGATACCCGAATGGCGTTGGGCTTGGCGACAAAACTCATAGAAAACACCATTTTTTAACTTAAACCCACCCGAATCATCTGGACGAAGTCCCTGTATAAAGTCTTCGTAACTGTATGATTGATGAAACTGCACCATTTTTATCCGTGAATCATCCTGAGTGCCTACCTGTGTATAAGCTAATCGTTTGGCGATGAAGGTTTTACCGACACCAGGAGGTCCTTGTAGAATTATATTTTTTTTGTATTTAAGCGTTTCAATGATTTCGTCAAACTTTTCTTCGGGCATGAACAAATCTTTCAAAGCATCTTTTCGTTCATACGGAATGAGAATGTCCTCGTGTTGCAAAAGTTCTTTTTGGGTGTCAATAACATTCTGAATCTCCTCAAATTCTTCTTCTGTAATCTGAAAAAGTGTTCCTTGATTATTTTTAAGAACCTTCGAGTCTTTAAAAAAATGTAATGCCTTCAAATCAATCCAATCAATCGGATTAGGTACTCGCTCCTTTAGTCTTATCGTAATAACCTCTCCTAATTTAGCGTCTCGGTGAAGCCCTTTTACAATTTCAAAAATAGCTTTTACCCGTTTTACGGGTGTAGATTCATACCCAATCAATAAATCATTGGGTTGTACTAATTCAAAAAAACGATATACTTGACGTTTGTTCCCAAACTCGTTATGAGAGGTATAATGCTGGGTTTGGTTGATTTTGAAAGCATCAATCGACCAAATTTTGGGATTTACATTAAGCCACCAGTAATTACGAGTTTTTTTATCAGACATTTTGACGATAGATTTTAGCAAAGATAAATAAAATACAAATGCCTTACATTTGTAGAAATATAAGGCATAAAAAAAGTCTTGGCATTAGCCAAGACTTTCTTGTGTTCTCTTTCGAAAGAAACTATATTGATTGATATTACTTCTTAGTAGTATCAGCAGCCATAGCAGCAGCAGTATCAACAACAGCAGCAGTATCAACAGCTACAGTAGTATCAACAGTTACTGAATCAGTTGCAGTAGTTTCAGCTTTTTTCTCAGAACAAGCAGCTAATGACATCATTGAAGCTACTAATGCGAATGCAAAGAATTTTTTCATTTCTGTGGTGAATTTGGGTTTGATTTGATACAAATTTATGTACAACTTTTATTCTGTGCAAGTAATTTTAAGGAAATTTTAAGAATTGAGAAAATTTCTTGTTTTTAATGTGATTTTTCACGGAAAAGTACAATTAAAAGATTAAAAATATTTAACTTTTAATGATAACTTTAATTTTTGAAGGGAAATTTACACATTATTTTTCAAGCCAATTCTTGGATAAGTAATATTTTAAAGGCTGAAATATTACAAAATAAAGGGATTAGGTTACTAATCTCTTGAGACGGTCATAGAACCCAGTACTCTTGAAAGTAAAGGTTTTATGAAGAACATAGTTGAAGACAAAACTTACTCCCATGCCTAAAATCTGACAAAATAGCTCGTTGAGATGAATGGGTTTTTTAATGAAGGAGATGTTCAGAAGATTTTCACCGAAGTTTTTCTCAACAAATTTCAAGGTTACTACCGAGAAAAAAACGGTTATTCCCCAAGAACCTGCTGCTACCATCAAAAACTTTAGCATTTCCCTACGGGTTTGATTTGAGTTTCGAGCATCAAAAGCAAACATTTTGGTAAGTATAAAACCAACAACGAAGGCAATGAGATAAGCCCAAGAAATAGCGGCACTATACGACATATAATCACGGAGAAAACTTCCCGAAATTAATTGTACTACAGCACCAGTTCCTGCTACTAAAAAATAGGCAATGAGGTCTTTTTTATTGATTAAGGATGATTTTGGCAATGTTAAAATAGTTTTTTGACTAAGTCGGGAGCTATACCCAGAACAATAGTCAGTGCTGTTGTTAAGATTAGCGTATATTTATAAATGGGTGAAATTTCGATTTTATCGGTATCTCCTTTTTTCATGTAAGCGGCAATAATTGGCTTGAAATAATAGTAGATACCCACTGCTGACATCAACACGGCTACCACCAGAATTCCCTTGAATAAAGAGGACGGATTTGAAAACGCATCAGTAAAGATAAAAAACTTTCCGAAGAAACCCGCCGTTAATGGAATTCCCGCTAATGAAAGCATAGAAACTGCCAGTACAAAAGCCAAAAACGGATTGTTTTTAGCTAAACCGTTTAGAGCATCAAAACTTTCATCGGCTTTACCTGCTTTTGACTTAGCTTCTGAAACGATAATCAATACCGCAAAAGCACTAATAGTAGCAATGGAATAAGCTAATGAATAAAATAATACGGATGAATTCGTTTCAGGACGTTTGGCTAAAACCGTAATTAATAAGTAACCAGCGTGCGAGATGCTTGAATAAGCTAACATACGCTTGAAACTTTGTTGATACACAGCGGTAATGTTACCAATGATTAAAGTAGCACCTACGATATATACCAAAGGATTTCCCCACAAGCCATACATTGCAGGAAACGAGATAGATAACAAGCGGTAAGTAGCGGCTACCCCAGCCGTTTTTACCACGGTGGACATAAAAGCCGTAAAAATACTGGGTGCTCCGTCGTAAACATCGGGTGTCCAGAAGTGAAACGGAGCGGCTGATATTTTAAACAATAACCCTACCAAAATCAAGATGATACCAGCCATGAGGATTGGTCCGTACTGTCCACCCATTTGTGCTTTTGCATCTGTTACCGCAATACCAATTCCATAAATATCAAACGAACCCGTAGCTCCATATACTAATGCCACGCCAAAAAGTAAAATTCCCGTAGCGAATGAACCCATCAGAAAATACTTCAATGCAGCTTCGTTTGAACGTAAATTTCGCTTGTCTGAACCCGTAAGCACGTACATAGAAACAGATAGAATTTCTAAGCCAACGAAAAGCATGATAAGGTTTTCGTAAGTAACCATCATGATTGCACCAACTGCCGAAAATAGCATAATTGCATAATATTCAGCGGGGTGAGAATGCTCCTCATCATCACCAAAATGTCTGGAAATGGCTACTACTAAAAATGTTGCCAATAAAATAACCGAAGTGAAATTGATGGATAAATTGTTGGTTTTTAACATATTATTAAACCAACTGTATTCATGATTCCAGTCTGCCAAATTAAGCCCAAAAGCAACAAGAATAAAAATTAGTGTAGCAGGTAATAAGATTTTGCGGTTTTTCAAAAAACCGAGAAATAGATTACTTATGCCAAAAAGTGATAAAGCTATAATTGCGTTCATAATATCAGTTATCAGTGAACAGTTATCAGTAAAAAGTTATCAGTAAAAAGTTATCGGTGAATTATCATTAATTTTAAAAATAACTTTAATCGATATTTTAAAAGCCAAAGTTTAATCTCCTAATAATCTAATCTCCAATTCCTAATCCCTAACTCCTAACACCTTACTTAATGATTGATAATAATTGATTAACGGCTGGTTCAGTATATTTCAGAAACATATTGGGAGCAATACCCAACCAAATAACCATAAATGATAAAGGGAATAATACTACTTTTTCAGAAAAGGTTAAATCCGAGAATCCGTCAGTGATGCGTGAAGTAATACCAAACATTGATTTCTGTACCATTCTGAGCATATACACAGCTCCGAGAATGATAGTTAGACCCGCTACTGCCCCAATCCAAGCATTGTATTGATAAACTCCTTTCAATAATAAAAACTCTCCTACAAAACCATTCGTTAGGGGTAGAGCTACCGAACCCAACATTAAAATAATGAAATAGACCGTCAAGTTAGGAGTCGTTTGAGTAATACCGCCCAAACGAGCCAATTCACGTGATTTAGTACGTTGCTGTATAATTTCTACGATGAAGAAAAGACCAACTACGTTGATACCGTGTGCCAGCATTTGAATTAAAGCTCCTTGAATACCATCAGTATTTTTACTAAAAATACCCGCTGACATTAAGCCTACGTGGGCAAAAGATGAGTAGGCAATGAGGCGTTTCATATCTTTTTGCTGAATAGCAATGATTGAACCATATACAATACCAATTACCGAAAGAATGATGGCAATCATTCCCCACTTATCCACAGCGGCTGGTACAATGGGTAATACAAAACGGATGAGTCCGTAAGTACCCATTTTCAACATAATTCCTGATAGTAACATCGTACCTGCGGTAGGTGCTTCTACATAAGTATCTGGTTGCCAAGTATGGAATGGGAACAAAGGCATTTTAATGGCAAAGGCAATGAAAAAAGCCGCAAAAAGATAGCTTTGTTGCGTAATATCCAACGATTTAGCGGCGGCGTAAATAGATTCAAAATCTGCTTTATGAGCTATCCCTGAAGTTTGTAAATACAGATATACTAAGGCAAGAAGCATGAAAAGCGACCCGAAAATTGTATAAACAAAGAACTTAAAGGTTACTTTGATACGATTTTCACCACCCCAAACTGCGGCAATGAAATACACAGGAATTAGTGCAACTTCAAAAAAGAAGTAAAATAAGAAAATATCTCTTGCCGTGAAAACACCTATCAATGCCGCCTGCATAAAAAGAATCAAGGCGTAAAAAACATGAGGATTTTTATAGTTATTTCTAAAAGTAGATAATACAATAAAAGGAACCATCAAGGTAGTGAGACACACTAATATAAGGCTGATACCATCAATACCGACCGAAAACTTGATACCAGCAGAGTGAATCCAGTTGTAACTGGTGGCAAATTGAGTATTTGCATTTGGCATAAAGGAATAGTAGGCGTATGCCCCCAAAACCATTTCTGCAAAAGCAAAAACAGAAGCAATCGTTTTAGCATTTTCCCCTTTGGTCGTGAGGGTGATTAGCCCTGCAATGATGGGAAGGAGAATTAGTGAAATTGTTAGCATATTGAACGCTTAGTAGTTTATGAGTTTAATGTTTATGAGATTATAGTACCCGTTTTCATAAACGTTTTTATTTTAAACAATTGGATTTGAAATAGTTAAACCTTCAATATTTTCAAAATCCTTAGTATTTCGTGTTATTAATTCAAAATTATGATACCAAGCTGTTGCAGCAATAAGAGCATCTTGTGTACCCATTTTATTTTGCTGTCTTAATTCAACAGCCTTTTCGGCAATAACATGATTAATATTCAGTACAGTTAATCTTTTGAAAACACTTTCTAAAAACTCTTTATCTTGTGCTTTCAATTTATGGAATCCCAAAGTTTCTACATAACTGATAATAGAAGCTGCATTCTTATCATCAAGGACTAATTCTTGCAAATAATTGAATTCAGCAAGAGCGGAATAAATGATAATGTTTGTATCTAACAGTTTCATAAATCTTTGAATGGTGAATCTCTTTCTTTACGTTGCTCTTTTTGCCATTCAATAATATCTCCTAAATAGGAAAAATCTCCTCCTTTTTTGATAGTATTCGTTATTTGATTTTCTCTTAACTGTTTGTCTCTCAGATTTTTATCATCATAGATGGTTGCACCAAGCCTATCTGCAAACGAAACAAATAGATTGTAATCTTTATCTGAAATATCAATAGTCAATCTCATAAGTTGATTTATTTTAGCTCAAAATAAAATTTTTCAAACTGTAAATGATAAGTACTGCGATTGAGAGTACCATCGCAAAAATGTAATATCCCGTTGTACCGTTTTGGAGTAAACGTGCTTCGGCAGAGAGTGATTTTACTAATTTACCTACTCCCTCCACAATTAAATCAATCACCAAAAACTCAAATACTGAATGGAAGAAGTTGGAAAGTGCCGTGATAGGTTTCACAAAAAGATTATCGTACAATTCATCAACATAATATTTATTGTACACAACTTTCTGTACACCAGCGACTTCTGAATCTGCCACGGGGACAGTTTTCTTAGAAACATAAATAACGTACGCTAATCCTGCCGAAACGAGGGCTGCCACCACCGAAACAATCATCAAGGTTTTTTCTAATGATTCATCAATGGGTGCATGTTCGGTATTGGAATGAGCAAAAAGTGGTGACATAAATTCGGCTAAACTGGCATGACCACCAAAAATATGCGGTAAATTAAAAAATCCACCCGCCGCAGAAAGCACTGCTAAAATCATTAGAGGGGCAGTCATGGTAATTGGTGATTCGTGCAAATGATGTTTTTGGTCGTGCGTACCTCTGAATTCTCCGAAGAAAGTCAAAAATAATAGACGGAACATATAGAACGAAGTCATCATTGAACCCACGAGGGCAAGTCCCCACATTAATTTATTGTGTTCAAAGACGTGGGCTAAAATTTCATCTTTTGAAAAGAAACCTGCAAAAGGAGGAATACCCGAAATAGCGATGGTAGCAATCAAAAACGTGATAAAAGTAATGGGAAGTGCCTTACGAAGTCCGCCCATTTTACGAATATCTTGTTCGTCAGACATGGCATGAATCACTGACCCTGCTCCCAAGAACAATAAAGCCTTGAAAAATGCGTGAGTCATCACGTGGAAAAATGACGATGAATACGCCATTACGCCCAGACCCATAAACATGTATCCTAATTGCGAAACCGTTGAGTAAGCCAATACTTTCTTAATATCATTTTGGAATAAACCGATGGAAGCCGCTAAAAGAGCCGTTGCTGTACCAACCCATGCAATAATATGCAGTGTATCAGGGGCAAGCGAGTACATGAAGTTCGAACGGATAATCATATAAATACCCGCTGTAACCATCGTAGCTGCGTGAATTAGAGCTGAAACAGGGGTTGGACCTGCCATCGCATCTGGTAACCATGTGTAAAGAGGAATCTGTGCTGATTTCCCCATCGCACCTATGAATAAACAAAGTGTAATGTAGAACAATGTTTTGTCGCCAGAGGCGTATCCGCCATCTGTAACCGACTCTAAAACAGAACCGTATTCTACCGAACCAAAGTGGTTGATTATCATGAATATACCAATCAAAAACCCTAAGTCTCCGATACGGTTCATAATAAACGCTTTACGAGCGGCATTACCATAGTTAGTGTTTTTATTCCAGAAACCAATCAATAAGTATGAACAGAGTCCTACGCCTTCCCAACCGATGAACATCACTACGTAATTTGAACCCATTACTAACAAAAGCATGAAGAACAAAAAGAGGTTAAGGAAAGCAAAGAATTTACCAAAACCTTCATCGTGGCTCATGTAGCCAATAGAATAAATATGGATTAACGACCCAACGCCCGTAATGATAAGTAACATCAATAGGGATAATTGGTCGATGAGAAATGACATGGAAATATTTAATTTCCCAACGGTAATCCAGTCGAAAACTGAAACTACTTGTGGCTTCCCATCGAACCCAAAGAATAGCGACAACACACAAGCAAATGAAGCTAAAGCAGCTCCGGTACTAATGATTCCAGCCAATGACTTCGACACATGACGAAACCCTATTCCATTAATCAGGAATCCGAGTAGAGGAAGAAGAGGAATTAGTGTAATTAAAGACATAAAAACAATGAGTGATTTAGTGAATGAGTGAATGAGCGAATTCTACACGTCAAAACTCATTTTATATAGGAATTACCTGTTCAATCGTTAAAATAGTTTACCGTTACCCATAAACCGTTTGCCAATTTCTACCACTTCAACTTATTCAACAAACCTACATCTATACTTTGGATATTTCTGTAAATCATCACGATGATTGCTAAACCAACGGCTACTTCAGCAGCGGCAACTGCCATAATGAAAAAGACAAAAATTTGCCCAGATGGGTCTGATTTGTACGATGAAAATGCGGCTAATAGAAGATTCACAGAGTTGAGCATCAATTCAACGGACATGAAAATAATGATGGCATTGCGGCGAGTCAATACGCCGATGATTCCGATACAAAAAAGGGCTGTACTGAACCAAATGTAGTAGTTCAAAGGAATTTGTCGGATAATGTCAGGTATTTGCATAATGCTTGGTTTTCTTAATAAGTTGCAAAAATACGGTTTTGCCTTTAAAATTGAAACGATTATTAACTACTTATTGTTAAACGAGCGTAATTTTATTTCAGTTAATTTTCTTTTGGTATCCATCGGAAAATCCCCTTTCATCATCCAGTCGTAATAAGAAGGCTCTTCTTTTAGTACCTGCAAAACAGGTTTTCCTGCGTGTTTCCCAAAGTTAATTACCTCAATTCCATCCTTATTGAATGCCATTCTTTGAGCAAAATCCACGATTTTAGAAGCTGTAATTTCGTGCAGTGCATCCATATCATTTTTTACAGGTTCAATTTCCTCGCCTTTATCATTTTTAATTTTTACCCCTTCATAATATTGTACTTGGGCATTTAATACCTCCAAAGTAGCAATGGTATCGGCTTCGGCAGAATGAGCGTCAATCAACTCTTTTTTACAGTAAAACTTATAAGCTGCCGACAAATTGCGGGGTTCCATCAAATGAAAAATCCGCTGGGCATCAATTAATCGACGATTTTTAATGTCAAAATCTACATCATTTCTCAAAAACTCCTCTACCAACATCGGTACATCAAAACGATTAGAGTTAAAACCTGCCAAGTCGCAACCTTCCAAAAATTGAGCCATCGATTTGGCTATTTGTTTAAAGCTGGGTTCATTAGCTACATCTTCATCATAAATACCATGTACCAAAGATGACTCTAAAGGAATAGGCATTCCTGGATTTACCCTGCGAGTTTTTACCGTAACAGTACCGTCTATATTAGCTTTGGCAATACTAATTTCTACGATACGGTCTTTAATCATATTAATTCCCGTAGTTTCTAAATCAAAAACAGCGAGGGGCTTACGAAGTTTTAACTGATGATTGAGCATTGGTTGGATTACAAATTTTTCGGATGGGTAAAAAACCATCAAGGGCAAAGTTAGCCAAAATAAATCTGAAACGAGTGAGGGTTTCAATTCTTCTTTTTAAATTTGTTCAGTAATTGGTCGGGAGTAGGTTTTGTTGAGGGAGTAATTTTGAAGAATGCACAAAGCAAAATCTATTTTTGTAGGATTATCTAACCAACATTCACCAATCACTAAATACCAATTACTCAAGACATGACTACCAAACACTTCCTACAAGCACTCAACGAAGAATTTGCTCAACAAACTTACGGTGAAAATCCCCCAGAACTTTACGAACCAATCCGTTATTTGATGGCATTGGGTGGCAAAAGAATCCGTCCGTTAATGACCATCATGGCAACCGCTTTATTTACTGACGATTGGCAAAAAGCGGTCAAACCTGCTTCGGCAGTGGAGGTATTCCATAACTTTACGCTGATGCACGATGACATCATGGATAAAGCCCCATTACGCAGAGGAAAACCCACCGTACACGAAAAATGGAATGAAAACATTGCCATCCTTTCGGGTGATGTGATGTTGGTACAAGCCTATGAACTACTCATGGAGGTTGAAGATAGTCGTTTCAAAAAAGCCATGAAACGCTTTAATCGCACCGCCGCTGAAGTTTGTGAAGGGCAACAATTGGATATGAATTTCGAGAATCGTACAACGGTTTCAGAAGCGGAATATTTAGAAATGATAAAATTGAAAACCTCCGTACTGTTGGGCTATGCCTTAGAATTGGGCGGAATCATTGGCGGGGCAAGTGATAAATCTTGTGATTTACTCTACGAAATAGGGATTAACATTGGTTTGGGTTTTCAATTGAAAGATGATTTATTAGACGTGTACGGAGACCCTGAAAAATTTGGGAAACAAGTAGGCGGAGATATTATTGCGAATAAAAAAACCTATATGCTCATTGAAGCCATCGAAAAAGCGACGGGAGAAACCCAAAAATCATTGAATTATTGGTTAAATGCCAAAGATTTTGATGCTACCGAAAAGGTAAAAGCCGTGACGGGAATTTATGATACTTTAGGGATTAGGCAATTAGCCGAAGCCAAAATTAATGATTATTTTGATAAAGGTTTAGACGCATTATCAAGACTAAAAGTAGAAGAAGAACGTAAAACCGAACTTAAAGCCTTTGCTGCCATGTTGATTGATAGAGAGGTATAGTCAGTGAACAATTAACAGATAACAATTTTAAAAGAAACCGATGTCATTAACTTTCATTTTTATAGGAATTACCGTTGCTTTGAGTATCTACGCATGGAACAATTACAGCGTTATGGATAAATGGATTATGAATCCTTATGCCGTACAACGCAACGGAGAATATTACCGTTTCCTGACATCAGGTTTTCTTCATGCCGACTACGGGCATTTGTTTTTCAATATGTTAAGTTTGTATTTTTTGGGTAGAAACGTTGAGTATTACTTTGCGTATCTTTTCGGGGAAAGTTTAGGAGGTATTTACTACGCTGTCTTGTATCTTCTGGGTATCGTAGTTGCCAATTATCCCGATTATGCCAAACATAAAAATAATAGTAGTTATAATGCTTTAGGAGCCTCTGGTGGAGTTTCTGCGGTGGTTTTTTCAGCAATTCTCATTGCCCCAACGGTTACTTTTTTAGTGTATGTTATTCCAGTTCCTGCTTTTATTTATGGGGTTTTGTATATGTATTATTCATTCTATATGTCAAAACGAAACATGGATAACATCGGTCACTTGGCACACTTAGCTGGGGCCATTTTTGGGATTGCCTTTACCTTAATACTAAAACCGACGTTATTATTAAGTTGCATTGCTCAAATAAGTGATTTTGTGCGAAATATCTTTGGATAAATTAATCTCATTCTCATAAAGCGTTGACTACCGCCCGAATCTTCTCAGTATCCGAATATACAATATCATATTCGGGTACTTCCGATAATCCACCCATCATAATACCCTCTTTTCGATAAATCATAGCCGAGTCTCGGCTTGATTTGCCTGTGAGATGAATAGCATTAACACCCGTACTGGCAAGTATTGCGGCATTTTGGGCATTTACACCGCTACCAACCATTACTTCAATGCGTCCGTTGGCACATTTGACCAACTTCTTAATATTTTCAATGCCTTCGATAGCCGTATTTTTTTGACCAGAAGTCAGAATACGATGACAACCCGCTTCAATAATGGCTTCAAGGGCTTCTTCGTAGTTGTGAGTCATATCAATGGCTCGGTGAAAAGTTACTTTCATGGGTTGTGCCAAACCTACCATTTGTTTTGTCTGTAAAACATCAACGCTGCCGTCTGTTTGTAAAATACCGAGAACAACACCATCACACCCTAAGTTTTTGGCTACTTCAATATCAGCTTTCATGACGTCAATTTCATGGTTTGAATAACAAAAATCACCACCTCTCGGACGAATCATGGCGTAAACTTCGAGATTGGTCTGTTTTTTTACCAATTGTATCAACCCCGCCGAGGGCGTAGTACCGCCTTCGTACATGGCACTACACAACTCTACTCGCTTTGCTCCTGCACGCTCGGCAGCCAGACATGATTCCAGTGAAAAAGCACAAACTTCTACCTCAATATTACCTGTATTTATCATTTTTGAGCCTTGTATTAAATTTATTTGAGGTTAATTATAATTTTTTCAAATAAATTTAGTTAATTCAACACAAGAATTTTTATTTAAAAAAAGTTTTTCGTAAAGAAAAAAATTATACTTTTGCAATCCTGATAAAAAAAGACAAAAAACGGAGTCTTAATAATCTTATTATCAGAGCTTTAAATTAGTAATTAATCGTAACCAAATTCATAGATTATGTACTGGACACTTGAATTGGCATCATATCTTGAAGATGCACCATGGCCTGCCACCAAAGACGAACTTATTGACTATGCTATCCGTACTGGGTCGCCGTTGGAAGTAGTTGAAAACTTACAAGAACTTGAAGATGACGGGCAACCGTATGAGAGTATTGAGGAAATTTGGCCCGACTATCCGACCAAAGATGATTTCTTTTTTAATGAAGATGAATATTAAACCTGATAAAATGCCACCCACAAGGTGGCATTTTTAGTATAAAATGTAACTCGAATCTCCAGATTCGCAAAAAGGAAAAACCATGAAAATCAATCACATTGCTCAACTTCAACCAACCCCAACGGCTGTCGTATTGGCATTTGTACAGGATGATAATTTTGAAAATCAATTACAACAATGTTGTTCAACCTACGCCTTAAATATTGATTTCGTAAAACAAGATTTTACGGCTGATGTAAAAGAATTTCAAATTTTTTATACTGCTGATAATCAGAAAGTTATCTGTTTGGGTTTGGGAAAAGCCCCCAAATCCATTGACATCATCAAGGCATTCAGAACTTTATTTTTCAAGTTAAAAAACAAACTCCCTGATGGCGTAACTATTGATATTCAGCACTTACCTACTGAGTGGACAGAATTTGTAGTAACGGGTTCAACTTTAGGAGGTTACAATATAGATTTGTACAAAACTGAGAAAAAAGAAATAAGCCCAATATTCAAAAAAGATGGGATTCTCAATATTCTATCAACCCACGAACACACGGAAGCATCTATAAGGCGAGGAAAAGAAATTGCCAAAACTCAAATGAAGATATTTGACCTGATGAATGCTCCTGCCAATAAAAAAACGCCCCAAACTTTGGCTAACTGGGCTTTAGAATCAGGGAAAAAATTTGATTATAGTGTCAATATTTTAGAACAACAGCAACTAAAATCTCAGAAACTTGAAGCTCTTTTGGCAGTAGGACAGGGCAGCGAACACCCGCCCGTGTTGATTGTGATGGAGTATAAATCACCCAATGCTAAACAAAAAATAGGATTGGTAGGTAAAGGTGTAACGTTTGATACAGGGGGAATATCCATAAAATCTTCTACCAATATGCACTTAATGAAGTCGGATATGGGTGGGGCAGCAGCGGTGTTGGGTACGATAGAATTAGCGGCAAAACTCAAACTACCCCTGCATCTAATTGGTGTTATTCCTGCTTGCGAAAATGCCGTTGATGGTAAATCTTTCAAGCCCAGTGATGTAATTGGTTCGTATTCGGGCAAAACCATCGAAATTATTGATACTGATGCCGAAGGAAGGATTATTTTAGCGGATGGACTGAGTTATCTTGTTAAAAATTTCCAACCTGATACCATGATTGACTTGGCTACCCTTACGGGCAGTTGTGTGGCTACGTTGGGTTATCACGCTGCTGGGTTATTCACGAATAACGATGAATTAGCCCAAAATCTGACTAATGCTGGCGATAAAACGGGCGAACGACTTTGGCGTTTACCTCTTTGGGATGTGTATAAAGAAGATATTTCTTCGGATATTGCCGATGTTCGTAATTTTTCAGGAAAACCAATGGCAGGAGCTATTTCTGCTACTAAGTTTTTGGAAGTTTTTACAGAAAATCACCCCAACTGGGCTCATCTCGACATTGCAGGTACTGCCTTTGGTGATACCGAGTTTGCTCCACAGCGAGCAGGTACGGCTTTTGGCGTAAGATTACTGCTGGATTTTTTGGAAAATCTATAAACAAATTTAATTTAAAATTGTATTTTTAAGATAAATCATCAATCTGCCATTTTTATGTCTCAATCGCTCTCCTTTCTCTGTATTTCTACCTTTTTCAAAGGCAATGAATTCCTACGTTCTTGTAAGCAAGCAGGTAACACTGTTTATTTACTCACTAACAAAAAATTGGAACACAAGCCTTGGGTACGTGAATTTATAGACGAGATTTTTTACGTAGAGGAAAAAGACGACGCATCTTTTGATATGAACGAAATTATCATGGGGCTTTCCTACATGATGCGGTCTAAGAAAGTGGATAGAATTGTGGCATTAGATGATTTTGATGTGGAAAGAGCCGCTCATCTGAGGGAGCATTTTCGCATACCAGGTATGGGACAAACTACTGGGAGGCATTTCAGAGATAAATTAGCGATGCGGATGAAAGCCCACGAAGCAGGTATTAAAGTACCCATGTTTTCAAGCCTTTTCAACGACCAAGATATTGTTGAATATACCCAAAAAGTTACTTTTCCCTGCGTGGTAAAACCCCGCTCAGAGGCATCGGCTACGGGTATCAAAAAAGTATATAATGCTGATGAACTCTGGGAAGTAGTACACCATCTCGGAGAACGCCGACACGAATATTTAGTGGAACAGTTCCGCCCCGGGGATGTTTTTCACGTTGATTCTTTATCGGTAAATGGTAAGTTTGTTTTTACCCGTTGTAGTCAATATCTATCTACTCCGATGGAAGTAGCCCATGGAGGAGGCATTTTCCGTTCTGTTACTGTTCCTTTTGGTTCAAAAGATGACAAAGCACTCCAAAAAGCCAATACTCAAGTAATGAAGGCTTTTGGAATGAATTATTCGGCGAGTCATTCAGAATTTATTAAAGACCACGAAACAGGCGAAATCATTTTCTTGGAAACGGCTTCCAGAGTAGGAGGAGCAAATTTAGCCGAGATGGTTGAGGCTTCGTCAGGCATCAATCTGTGGCGTGAATGGGCATTAATTGAAACGGCAATGGCAAAAGGTGAAGACTACCTTTTGCCATCCGTAGATAATAGTTATTCGGGAATAATTATTTCATTATCCAATTATCAGCATCCCAATACCGAAAGTTTCAACGACCCCGAAATTTGGTGGCGTATGGATATGGAGCATCACATTGGTTTTATTGTAAAATCAGATAATCGTCAGAGAATCATAGAGTTATTAGATGATTACGCTCATCGGATTTATGAAAATTATCATGCGTCCGCTCCCGTACCTGATAAGTCGGCTCATTAAGTTGAGCTACTACTTCGAGTTATCATAGTACGTAAAATCTTCGGTAATCAGCCCATTTTCAATTTTGAAAATGGTACAAATAGGCAGTCGAAAAGTGGATTTATCTGCTGCTGTGCCACTTGAAATAAATTCAACGATAACGTGCTTTTCGCCCGAAGGATACATTTGTACAACTTCATCTTTAATATCAGGAAAAATCTGATTTAGTTCTGCATATTTCTCAGCGGTCTGTTTTCGAGTCTGTTTCACCAGATTTTTCCCCAGAGAAGGGTCTTTAAAATCTGCTGTGTCGGCGTACATACTCGCCATTTTTTCCCACTCATGTTTATTAAAATGTTCGTAAAAAGTCTTGATGATTTTTTCATTTGGGTTAGTATCATCGTGAGTTACCTTTTTTTCACAAGCAATATGTGAAAACGCTAAAGTGATAAGGAAAAACGGATAGATAGCTGATTTTTTCATAACAAAATGAAAAGAGGTTGAAGTAAAACAATAAAATATATTAGAGACACAACCTTTGGAATAAAAATTACGTCTTTGGAGTATTACAATATTCATTTTTGATAAAAACCATAATGAACACATTTTCGTATGTTTTTATCATTAGTCAGAGTTAGTAAAAATAAATAGCTTATGGAGACTGTTTAAAGCCCAGTAGATATTTTGCTGGGCTTTTTTATGAATTATTTTATATGTAAACAATTGACAATCACAAATTTATCTTTATTGGTAATGGATTAGTTAAGAACAAGAGCGTCTTCCTGATGGGTTCTGAAATTCTTAAAAGTCCAATATAACGACACTACCGATACAGCCACTAAGCTGTAAATGACTGGGTTAGAAAACTCACTAAACCACAGTACACAAAAAAGCGTTAGGGGGATTCTGATAATTTCAGCCATAAATAGCCATGATCTTGACTCTAAAATTCCAGACCAGTTGATTATCTGATACCATAAAAGAAACGCCCCAATCCAACGTTCTTGGGTATTCCAAGGAGAATCAGACTTGATAACCATCATCATCAGGAAAATCCCCAGTATGGCATGAATTATTAGGTAAATCTTAGACTGAGGAAACATCTTCGTTTGGAATTTTACTTGATTGTCGGGAGTGGTTTCAATGAGTGCAGGTTTGGGTGGTAAACCTCTCGGTAGCCAGCCTAACGGCATAAACCAGAGCTTGAATTTATCCCAAATATAAGGTGCTGCTACGGCATCTTTCCACAAAATTTTATAATAATGAAAATTGATATTGATAGGATTCCACGATTGAGGATGATTGTACATTCCGTACACAACCTTTTCTGATTCTTCCTGAAACGTACCAAAAAGCCTATCCCAAATGATTAGGAACTCGCCAAAGTTTTTATCTAAATACTTGAAATTCACGCCGTGATGCACTCGGTGATGTGAAGGCGTAGTAAAAATGGCTTCGATGCCCCACCATAATTTTCGGATGAGTTCGGTGTGATGTAGAAATGCTTGGAATAGGTGAATACCTGTAATCATGTAAATATCAACGGGCTTGAAGCCGATAATAGTAAGGGGAAAGAAAAAGAAAAAACTAAATAAGCGTTGGGTTACGCTGGCACGTAAGGCAACAAAAAAGTTCATTTCTTCGGCGGAATGATGCGGCGAATGTGCCGCCCACATAATATTGATGTGATGCCCCCAACGGTGTACCCAGTAAAAAATAAAATCGACTCCCAAAAATAACAGTAGATAGGTAAACCAATTCATCGGAATTTGGTCAATAATTCTGAAGTTATCCCACAGGTATCCGTAAACTACATAAACGCCTGCCGCTACCAAAACATTGGTTGTTTGGTTGCCCAAAGCCGTTCCGAAGTTAGCAATAGATTCCTGAAAAGTAATTAAATCTTTTTTGTAGTACCAGCATAAGCCAATTTCAAGCATCATAAACGCCAAGGCAAATGGCGTAATGATGGCATAAATATTAGTTGCCGTACTTTGTGTTTGTAAAAGGATAAAAGCTAATGAGTCCATAATTTTAAAGAATGATTAGACTACTAATTTATGATTTTTATCCAAATAAACAACAAAATATTGCAAAACAAAAAACCTCAATCTGTACAAGATTGAGGTTTTCTTAAAGATAAAATAAAATAAATTATCCTTTGAATGCTGCAGCTACATCGTCTTGAAGAACGATTTCTTCTTTGAATGTATAAGCTCCTGTTAATGGACTTTTTACTGCTTTAATAACTTTTGCGTATTTTACACCACCTTCTTTTTTAAGGGTTGCAACTACTTTCTTTGCCATTGTTGTATGCTATTTATGAAATTGTAGATAGAGTATAAAACTCACTATTTACAGCTTCTCGTTGAATTACTTAATTTCTTTATGTACTGTTACTTTCTTCAAGAAAGGATTGTATTTTTTCAACTCTAAACGAGCCGTAGTATTTTTACGATTCTTTTTGGTAATGTAACGAGACATTCCTGGAACTCCTGATGTTTTTTGTTCAGTACATTCCAAAATTACTTGGATTCTATTGCCTTTCTTAGCCATTTCTTTATAATAAAATTATGCGTTAATCGTTGTGACGTAAATGAAGCAATCATCATTGTTATCAACTGATTATAAGTTAGTTACGAATAACCAACAACCAATAACGATTAGCCATTTCCTAAACAGGACTGCAAAGGTAGTAAATCTTTGAGTTTTAGGCAAATATGTTTGCTAAAGTTTTTGAACAAATATTTAAAATTTATTTGCCCCCTACCACAACTTCAGACAAAGAGTCAATTTGTAGGTATTTATTGGCTGCTTCTAACAACATTACATTAGAGATTTTTTGGATATTTTCAATATAGTTCTTGTAAAAATCTAAAGAAAGATTTTCCGTAAAAATCACTTTGTAGCGGTCTGCTATATCGAAAGGAGTATTCAAAGAACCCGCAAAAGAGCCTGCCATGTAGTTTTTTACCGTTTCTAACTCACTTTCAGAAATCAGTTTCGTTTGTAAAAGACCAATCTCTTTGTGTATTTCGTCAATGGTTTTTTGCGTAAACTCTTTCTTTACATCTGTACCAATTACAAAATAGCCAGCACGAGAAAAAAGAGCCAAATTGGATGATATTCCGTAGGTAAATCCTTTGTCTTCTCTGATATTTTTCATTAATCTCGAACCAAAATAACCGCCTAAAATTTCATTCAAGAGTAACATGGTAAAAAAATCAGGGTGTTGCCGAGTCATCATTTGTTTACCGATACGAATGGATGATTGCATTGCCCCATCTTTCTCGATGAGTATGTTCTCAGATTTTATATTGATTGCTGTATTCCCTGACTGATTGACTGATGTTTGCTCAAGTGGTTGTTTGCCAAAATGTTCTTCAAATAGTTGAATATCAGTATCTTCAATATTGCCAGACAAGAAAATTCTAAACGGCTTTCTTACCCAATATTGTTGATAAAAATCCTTAATGGCATCTTGATTTATGGTAGCAATGGCTTCTTCAGTGAGTGAATTACCGTAAGGGTGTGTTTCTCCAAAGATTGTTTTTCGGAAGATTTTATTTGCCATGAATGAAGTCTTCTCGGCATTAACTTGTAGCGTTTGAAGTTGAATATTTTTAAATGTTTCTAATTCTCCTTCTGGAAATATAGCATCTTCCAATAACTCCTTTACCATAGGAAGGATAGCTGGAAGGTGTTTTTTGAGGACATACACCACAAAATTGGCACGGTCTAAGCCCTGTCCAGATTCTGTGAATGCTCCAAATTTATCAAAATACTCACTAATTTCGGCTGAACTGTATTTACTTGTTCCTTCGTTAATCATTTTAACGGTAAACAAAGAAACACCATTTTGAGGTTCTTGCCAGTTTCCTGCATTAAAACTGAATTCTACTTTTACAACGGGTTGTTCTCCAGCATTGATGGCATACAGAGGTACGCCATTCTCGAATGTGTACACCTGAGCAGCAGGAATATGAATGTGTTTAATGGTTTGAAAATCAGGGCTTATGGTTCTGTCTAACATCATTATTTAGGGATAAAACAAAAATGACACTTCCGAAGAAATGTCATTTTTGTGATTTTACTTGTTGAGTTATTGACTTAACAAGTAAAATAAATATTATTACTCTTAGCTTTAAGCTAAATTATTAATTAGCAATTACTTTCGGAGCAGCGTTAAAATTAGCATGAAGAGAAATTCTCAATGTTTGTGCTAATGGGCTTCCTCCCGAACTTGGAATCAAGTAAGCGAAATCTAAACCATATTTTTTCTCCAATTTCACTCCAAAACCTGCTGTGAAATAAGGGAAACCTCCTTTATCTGCACTTCTGTGGAAATAACCAACACGAGCAGCAAACATATCATTATAAACATATTCACCACCTAATGAAAGTGAAATCTCTTTCAACTCTTCACCGAAACCATCTGGAGCATCACCGAATGAACCTAAAATACCACCGATAGCTGTACTTGGTTGCACTAATTTACCACTGGCATCTTTGGTAGGCGTTGGTACCATTAATTTGTTGATGTCTAACGTTAAAGTTAATTTGTTATGAGCATCAATTGTATTGATTGCGGCAATACCAGCTTTGAAATTAGTAGGAATGAAGTTAGACTCACTACCACCATAGGAAACTCTACCCGAAATGTTCTGAATCATTACACCCCAGTTGTAGTTCCAACGTTTATCACTTTTAGACGTGTGGAATAAACCAATATCAGCCGCCACAGTTGAAGCAGGTTGTACATTGAAACCCAATGCCGAAGTAGTAGATAAACCACTCAACAAAGTAGAGTTAATGTATTTGATATTTACCCCTAAACCTAATTTCTCTGATAACTTACGTGAATAAGAAAGAGAAATGGCATATTCCTTAGAATTATAATTACCTAATGAAACCCCGTTGTTATCAGTAGCTTGGAAAAGCCCTTGGTCAAAATAATGAATGGATGCTCCAATTACTTGGTTATTTTTGATTTTCTTGTAAAAACTACCGTTTAAGAGTGCCATGTCATTTACCAACTGGCGTAACCAAGGCGTGTATGAAATAGATACTCCCATGTCTTTACCCGAAAATGGTAATTTACCTGGATTCCAAAAAATAGAGTTAGCATCTCCGTCAGCAGCAGGAGTAGCCACACCAGCATCACCCATACCAGCAGCACGGGCATCTGGAGTAATCAACAACGATGGAATTGCGGGCGTAGGAACTCGTGATTCGGTTAGAGGTACAGTTGTCTGAGCGAAAATAGTCGCTGTTGACATGGTTAATCCAAGCATTAAAGACGCTCTCAGAGCGTTAGTAACATTTTTAATCATTGTCTTTAAGGTTAAAGTTTCTCGTAACGAGGCTTAATAACGCATTATGAAAAATCAAAAATAAGAATTGGTTGTGTATTCAAAAGTAATCAATAAACCTTTTCTAAACAAAATTTACCAACAAATTCAAGAAGTTAAATTATTTAACGGATACTATTTTACCAGAGCCTACTGCCTGATATGAAGTTGTTAGCGATTTTGCAAAAATACGATAAAAGTAGTTACCTATTACATTTGCATTAGAATCTTCTACAATATTCCATGAAATTTTATGGTATGGACTACTTATTTGGTACACATTTTCACTGATTTGCTTTATTAACTGACCATTACTATCATAAATTTCTATGAGAATATTGAAGTCATCGCCTACTCGTTCATGCTCGAAACTAAAATTAGTAATTTGGCTAAATGGATTCGGGAAACAAAAAACGTTTTTTAATGGGTTATTTTTCGCAATGGTAACGCTAAATTTTAACGTTGATTCAGCTGAATTATTATAGTTATCCCAAACTTTTAATTTTAGTTGGTGTTGTCCTTCGGGTAAATTTTTGAAATCATAACGTACTTCCCCCGTTCTGTAATCATCTAAATTATTTTTAAAGTATTGATTTACAGGGATTTTCAAGGTGTCATTCAGTGTCAGAAGTAATTCGTGACCCAACCCATCCGTAGCAATATTTATACCGTTTTCATCGAATAATTTGGCAATCAATCTTGGGTTTTCATTGGTATTTCCACCATCTACAAAACTTTCATCATTGAGGTACAATTTTATCGTTGGGGGAGTATTATCACTGATATTTTCATTATTGGCTCCTCCTACTATGGGCTTAGACGCACCCGATGCGTCAGAGGTTGCATCTGAGGTTTGGGCGTAAATAAATATTTTCCCCTCACCATATTGATAATTAATATCTTTTGGTACAACGAAAGAACAACTGAACGAGCCATTTTTCACGCTAATAGTCCCTTCAAAAAGCGTGTTTTGATAATCTTGATAGCTAAACTTCGCTCCTCTATTACCCAAAGTTTGAAGTTTTTTAGGTTTGTCATAGACTTTTATTTGAGCAGTACCATTAAATGAATTAATTTTTGTAGAACTACCCATCAACCTTATTTCACCTTCTAACATAACCTTACTGAGAGCTTTTAGGGTATCTCTTTCAGTGACGGGTTTATTGTTCACTTTGGTTATAATAGCCTCATTTTCAGGATACAATAGTTTCATGGAGGGGTCGCCGAGCAAGGAGAAATTCCGATTAATAACTCCTTGTAAACTATTATTTTTAGTGTAAATCATCACATCGCCGAGCCGTGGCATCTGCCCGTTAATGGGTTTGAAAGCCGCCTCATAAAAAGCCTGATTAATAACAAAATTAGTGTTTTGAAAAACAGGTCGAGTAGTAGTCAAGAGGGCAATAGCCCCGCCCACAGGATTTAGCAAGGATAATTCTGCTCCTGAAACTTGGAATGGGTCATCGAACCTACCAAATTGGCAGGTAGCGGTTAGCATCAAAGGTAGGGTATTGATGTTGGTTAAATTGACAACATCTCCAATGGTTAAAATTTGCTCATCCGTCCAGCCTGTTTCAGCTCCATGTCCGTTGTAATTCATGATAAGGACACCTTCTTGAAAAGCCCGTTTGATGGCTTGCTTTGCTTGGGGTGAACGCTGCCCTTCGGGAAGTGAAATAAGCGGAAACGCATCTAAATAAATCTTGTCGGATTGATAGCTATTTTTTTGATTTTCAAGAACTTTTGCAAAAATATCGGCATCTTCTTGGTGAATATTTCCATCATCATTATCAGCTACAAAAGCAACTTTCGTTCGCCAATCGCCCATTGTTTTTTTATTGGTGCTATAATAAATTAACTTATCCACTACCTTTTCGGCTTCTTGTGTACTCTTTACAGGAAGCCTTCCGATACCTATTTCTAAAGTGTGATTTCCAGAGAAATTTTCTGTCCAATTCCCTTCGTTTGGCTCTAAAAAGCCAAAATAATCATCAGACGAAAAACTGTAAATTGGACTGAGCGATTCTCTACTTTCATAGGTTGGAATAAAAAGCTGTTTTGTCTCTTCGGTGATAACATTTAAGCGTTTTTTGTAGTCGTAAGAAGCATCCCCAAAAAGCAATAAATATTTCATTTTCAGCGGATTACGATTGTATAAAAATCGAACAAAATCACGGATGGCAGAGATGTCCTGTTTTCCAGAGGAAAATTCGTTATAAATCTCTTGCGTAGAAACTACCTGTACACCCAGCTTGTCGTGTTGTTTCCTGAACTCCGCTAAACGATTGGCTTGGTTTCGGATATTTTCCGAAGTAACTATCACTAAATCAGGCGTTTCTAAATTACGTAGATTTTGATTTTTAATTTTTTGAAAAGAGATAGGCTCAATAAAACTAACACCGTTGAATACCATAAACTCTTTCAAAAATTTTGTATTAGCTCCAAACGTAATATTTTGATTTTGAACATTATATGATTGATTTGTGGGTTGTAATGGATTAGAAATATCCCATATTTTCAAGTTGGGACTGCTTTCATTCAGTATAAATTTAGAAGTAGGATATTTCAAACTTTCCAGCGACCTAAAACTCGTTTGATTTCCGTATAATTTTAGCCGTCTTTGGGCTTGAATTTCAAAAAAGTTCAAATATCCAACGCCTGTGTTTAAGGTCTTTCGGTCATAAGTAAAGCCAACTTTTAATTCATTGGCATTGTTGAAATTAGTGGAATTAATGTCAAAACTTTTAATGCTGAAAGAACCTTTATCATCGTATCGGTCAGCCCCAATGCCACTCAACGGAATATTTCCGATGCCTTGTCCGTTGATTTTTACCGTAAATTCCGTTTGCCCTAAAGCCGATGCTCCCATAGATGCTACTAATTTCAAGGGAGTGTTGGGTTGAATACCAGAAAAATTGACCGTAAATACTTGTTCATTACTATTATTAAATTCTTCACCTACCCATTCACGCCCAGAACCCGCAAAAGGAGCTTGAGCAAGAATATTTTTACGGTCGATTTCGTGAAAATCAAAGTCATCAAAAGTAGTAATTTCTTGCGTAGCACTTAGCGAAGGTTGGTCTTTGATGCGTAAACCTTTGGTATCAGAAACGGTCAGGAAATAAAAAGTAGTGTCTGAATAAATGTTGAATTGATGCTTGAAAGTTTTACTCAAAGAATCATAATTGATAGCGTGTGGACTTTGCCCGTAAAACAAGATAAAATCCTGATTATCAAAACGTCCATCTGCTTCTCCTTCAACCTGAATGGCGTTTTCAATTAAATCATTAGGGCGAGTTACGCTGTTGGCTTGAGGTAGTATTCCGCCGCCATTGCCATAAATTTTGATATTTTGTGGATTAATTTGGCTAAGATTTAAGCCCGCTTTCTGAAGGAAATTCCCATCAATTTTATGAATCCCCGTTGTATTCACACCAATTTTTATCCATTCGCCTTTGGCTAAAACCGAATTTTGGGCAAAAGTTTTTTGCAGGGTACAAACCAAAAAAACGAGGATGATATATGGTAAATATGTTTTCAAAATACTAAGGTTTTCTTTCAACAATAACGATATAAATCCTTGAAAATTACTAAAAGTGAATAAGGCCCTACCATTCAACTCAAAGTTCTGACCCGCTGGTAGGCTGGTAAGCACCGCACTATCGGTATCAGAATGTGTATCATATTGGCGTAAAGCAATCATGAGTGGACTTGCCCCTTGCGTAGTAGCAGACGGGTTTTTCAAGTATTGATTCAAGGCAACTACGAGTTCTTCGGGCAGTATATCCGTCTTTAATAGGGGTTGAAATGTTTCCCAAAAATACTTTTTCCACTCTTTACCGTGTGGTTCGGGTTTATTGCCGTATTGTTTAAAGGTCTGTAAATGAGCAACTTCGTGGATGTAGGTCACTAAAAACGAATACGGATTGAGGTTGGCATTCACCGTAATTTGGTGTCCACCGTAATTTGGTGTCCTTTGTCTCGTCGGTAACAGTAATCCCCTAATTTTGATTGGCGGGGACGAGTAATTTTAAACTTAAATTGGTATGTTTTCCACAATTCAAAACAGTAACTTACCGTAGTTTCGGGGAAATATTGTTGAAAAATGGCTAAATCTGTATTCATTTTTGGGGCTAATGGCTTTCTACAAAGATAGAAAATTCTTTGGTTTGGAGAAAGATAAATAGCCTGACTATCATCAAGACAATCAGGCTATTTATTTTGAATCAGTGAAATCAAAAATTTGAAATCTGATTATCCAATCAACTCAATCGGTTCGTTATGGTCATTTAAAAACTTAAAATCGGTAATTCCAAAAGAAGTATCTTGAATTAGATTTACCCAAGTTTTGTACTTAAAAAACCATTTCATTCTTCTGGAAGGGAAACCTTTTGTGAAAAATGCTTCTAAGAATGGATGAACGATGATGGTTGGTTTTTTCTCATTCTGCTTTTCTAAAATATGCTCTAAATGATGCTCAATAACGTCTGAAATAGCAATACTTGCTGTAATTTTTCCTGTTCCACCGCAAGTAGGACAATTTTCTGCCGTTACTACATTCATCTCTGGGCGTACACGCTGGCGAGTAATTTGCATCAAACCAAATTTGGTCAGTGGCAAAATGGTGTACTTCGAGCGGTCGGATTTCATCTCTTCTTTCATGATGTCCTGAATCAGCTTTTTGTTTTCAGCTTTCTTCATATCAATAAAGTCGATAACGATGATTCCGCCCATATCTCGCAATCTCAATTGACGAGCAATCTCTTTCGCCGCTTCACGATTTACACTCAGTGCGGTTGCTTCTTGGTCTTCTTCCGAGTTTGATTTATTCCCCGAATTGACATCAATCACGTGCAACGCTTCTGTGTGTTCTACAATCAAATACCCCCCTTGTGGTAAACTCACTGACCGCCCAAACAACATTTTCAGTTGTTTTTCGATACCCAATTGTTCAAAGACTTTGGTTTTGCCTTGGTGTAGCTTCACGATTTTTTCTTTATCAGGAGCAATATTCAAGACATAATTCTTGGCTTCTTGGTACAATTCGGGTGTGTCCACCACTACACTATCAAAATTTTCGTTCAATAAGTCACGCAACATCGATGTTGCCCGACTCATCTCCCCGATTATTTTATCACGTGGTTTAGCACTTTTTAGTGCTTTCATTCCAGCATCCCATTTGGCAATAGATTCACGGAGGTCTTTATCCAACTCTTCCACTTCTTTGCCTTCGGCTACGGTTCTAACAATTACCCCAAAATTGGCAGGTTTAATCGAAGACATTAGTCTTTGCAGACGCTGGCGTTCGGTTTTTGCCGTGATTTTTTTGGAGATATTTACCCCATTCGAGAAAGGAACTAACACCGTATAACGCCCTGCAATAGAAATATCACATGACAAGCGTGGACCTTTGGTTGAAATGGGTTCTTTGACGACTTGCACTAAGATAGGTGTGTTTTTGCTCAACACCTTATCAATTTTATCGTGTTTGTCAATCTCTGGTTCTAACTTGAAGTTATCCAAACGTCCAGATTTTATTCTTTCAGCGATAACCTCTTTCGTAAATTTGTTGAGGGAATTTACGTTCGGACCTAAATCGTGGTAATGAAGAAAGGCATCTTTTTCATAACCAATATCAATGAAGGCAGCGTTTAATCCCGTAACCATCTTCTTAACCGTTCCGAGATAAATATCTCCAACGGAAAAGTGTGGTTCAGACTCCTCTAAGTGATATTCCACAATGCGTTTGTCTTGCAACAAAGCAATGCGGTCACCTTTGGGAGTCGAATTGATAATTAATTCGTTACTCACAGGTGAATGAATTGTTTAGAAGATACAGAGATGAATTCTTGATTCAGAAATTAGTACATTTCTAAATCGAAGAATTTTCTAATTAAGAAAACGTCGTGTGAGTGTTTGAAAGAAGTCTTTAAAATAAAGAAAAATAGATATGTTCGAGCCTGTCGAGAAAAAGTAAAAACGATTTCTAAATCAGGAAAATTATTATTTATGGTAAAACATAAGTCAATAGGAGGGAGTACCGAATTCCTAAAACCTAATCCCTAATAAACAAATAATTAAGAAAAAATTTAGTCTATAATCTTATTTTTTAAAATTGACTTTTAAATGTGGGTGACTTATTGGATGATGGTTTTAAATAATGCTTCATTCTGAATGAAATGAAGATTTACTTAATACGTTGTACCTAATACTTGGTACATATTTCCCAAATGTCATAACCGAAAATCCCCTAAAATACTGATAATGAAATAATTAGGAAGATTAAATGAGTTTTCAAGAAAACAATCTCACAAAAACGACAAAAACAGGCAAACTTCTCCACGAGAATTTTGCCTGTTTTTATAAAGGGGTTGGGGATTGGGATTTAAGGTTTGGAAAGTCGATTGTATAAACGCTCTAATTTCTAACCCCTAACTCCTAACCCCTAATCCCTAAATCTATTTCTTCTTATGTCTGTTCTTTCTAAGACGCTTCTTTCTTTTGTGCGTTGAGATCTTATGTCTCTTTCTTTTCTTTCCGCAAGGCATGATTTTACGAGATTTAAAATGTTTGAAATATTTATTTAGATATTGTAGAGATTAGATAATAGAGCTTAGTGATTAGATGATAGACAACAAAGATTGAATGATAGAGACTTATAAATTACCCCATATATTTTACTCTGAAATCTAAAATCTTTACTCTAAAATCCGTACTCTATTTAATTTTTGATAAAATATCGTTGGCAGCGGCTTTTTCCTCAGGGTCTTTGCTGTTAGCAAGTACCTTTTGTAATATTTGCTGTGCTTCTTCTTTTCTATCTAACTCTGCCAAACAATAACCCAAATTTAATGCCGCCTTTGAGTTTGACGGATTATTTTTTAGGATTTGTCTGAAACGTTCCACGGCTTTACCAAACTGATTTGACCGTATCGAAAGAATCCCCAAACTAAATAATGCTGGCTCGTAGTCGGGTTCTTTAGCAATTACTTCCCTTAGCATCAAAATACCCTGCATGGGTGTTTGAGTGGCGGTGTAAGTCATTGCCATATTAGTTTTTGCTAACAAATTATCGGGATTTTTATCCAACACCTTTTGGTAAAGTTGTCGAGTTTGTTCTCCCATTTTAGCAGTTTTATCCGTATCAAGGGCATAAGTGAAGGCTTCGTAATACAAACCTCCTGCTTTCATCAAATTACTTTCTGTTGGTTCAATTTTCGCTACTTCATTGGCGTAATAAGCGGCACTATCGTAGCGAGTGTATTTCACGAACTGTGTAATCAAATCATCCGCAAATTTCAATTTACCTTTGCCACTTGCTTTGATATAGGATTCTCTCAAAGAACTAATCACCTTTTGCTGTTCGGTATTTAAAGCATCACTGTGGTTATCACTAACTTGTGGTGTTTCAGCTTTAACACCTTTATCACGGTTGGCGGTTGTGGTAGTCTGAGTAGAGGATTGTTCGATGGTCTTTTTCTTATCATTTACAACTACTTTTGGAAGACTATACAATCCACCAATTGTCCCTAATGCTACAACAATAATGATGATAAAAGACTTTTGCATTTTGTTTTGGAGTTCAGAGTTTATGAGTTTAGAGTTTATGAGAAACCAAACGATATTAGTCAAAATTGTTTCTCATAAACTCATGTACTTTTAACTCATACACTCAAATATTATTTTGCGTTAGATTTAACTTGCTCAACGAATGTTTTGGCAGGCTTAAAGCTGGGAATATAATGCTCTGGAATCTCAATAGTTGTATTTTTTGAGATGTTACGAGCAATCTTGTGGGCCCTCTTCTTGTTTACGAAGCTACCAAATCCTCTCACATATACAGCTTCTCCTTTGGCAAGATTGTCTTTAATTACTGAGAAGAAAGACTCAATTGCACTTGAAACATCTGCTTTATCGATGCCTGTCTTGTCTGCGATTTCTACGATTACGTCTGCTTTAGTCACTTGTTGAAAATTTTAAGTTAAAAAATATGTTAAACAATAATGGTTGATTTCTTTTTGGCTGATAATTAAGGCTTTAGCACTCATTATCAGGAATTTAGTCATTATTTTTTATACCCCTCTATCGTTAAGGGACACAAAGGTACGGCTTTGCTTTTAATTATGAAAGAAACGCAAAATAATTATGATAACTTTTTTTTTGTAAATGCTTAATTGTTAGACATTTGAAAAAACATTTGGTAATTTGTAGTCTGTAACAAGTAAACATTGTTTCTCATAAAAGATGAAATATTATCAATTTTTATGGATAGATTTAAGCCTTTTTTTTGTTATTAATATGCTCTCTTTCACGAGTTGATACGTTTATATGCAACATTCCTTTTTTTCGCCTAAAATAGTTTCTTGGTACAAAAATCATCAGCGAGATTTGCCGTGGAGAAATACTCAAAATCCTTATTTTATTTGGCTTTCTGAGATTATCCTTCAACAAACCAGAGTAGTTCAAGGGATGCCGTATTATCTCAAATTTATACACAATCTCCCCACGGTTACGGATTTGGCTTTGGCTGATGAAAAAGAGGTGCTGCGTTTGTGGCAGGGATTGGGGTATTATTCACGGGCAAGAAACCTACACGCTACCGCCAAAATGGTTGTGGAAAATTACGGAGGGGAATTTCCAGATACTTACGCTGAATTGTTAAAACTGAAAGGTATTGGTACTTATACTGCCGCCGCTATTGCGTCTTTTGCTTTTGGAGAAAGAGTTGCCGTATTAGACGGAAACGTTTATCGTGTATTGTCGAGGGTATTTGGGGAAGAAACCGATATAGCCAGTAATAACGCCAAAAAAGTATTTACTAAATTAGCGGAATCTGTGTTGCCCGAAGTTGATTCAGCCACTCATAATCAGGCAATTATGGAGTTTGGAGCTTTGCAGTGTACACCTGCAAATCCTGATTGTATGTTTTGTCCTTTAGCCTTGCAATGCGTGGCAAATGCTACGGGGAAGGTGAAGGTCTTACCCATCAAATCGAAAAAAATAAAGGTTAGAGAAAGATTTTTTCATTATTTTGTCATTGAACAAAATCGTAATTTTGCCATGCGTGAGCGTACACACAAAGATGTATGGGCAGGGATGTATGATTTCTATCTGAAAGAATTTAATGAACAGCCTGATGCCTTTGAGCAAATTATTCAAAACGATACTTTTCTTGAAAATACACTGCGAGAAGCTGTAATTTCCAGAGAATCAGAGGTTTATACGCACGTACTCACTCATCAGCGGATTTACACTAAATATTGGCATTTAGTTATTGATACAGACTATAATATTGCGTTACCTTTGGGAATGCAGTGGTATTCGTTGGACGAAGTGGACGATTTACCTAAATCAACATTAGTCAATAATTATTTAACAGACTTCGTGTTTTAATCAAATTTCAGTAAATTCATAAAAAAATAAACAATCCATAAACAATGGCTGGTGTAAACAAAGTAATTTTATTAGGAAATCTTGGGGCAGACCCCGAGATTCGTTCTCTACCGAGTGGTTCTAAAGTGGCCACATTTAATATTGCGACTTCTGAAGCCTATAACAACAAAGACGGTGTTCGGGTAGAACAAACCGAATGGCACAGAATTGAACTTTGGGATAATTTGGCAAATATTGCCGAACAGTACCTCCACAAGGGCGATTCTGTATATGTTGAAGGTAAAATCCGTACAGAAGAATACACAGATAAAGACAATATTAATCGTAGAGTTACCAAAATCAGAGGAACAGCGATGACTTTAGTTGGTGGACGTAGAGATAACCAAGAAGGCGGTTCAAACGCTCCTTCGGCGGCTCCACAAGCTCCACGTCCTGCTCCTTCAGTAGCTACTCCTCCTGCCCCCGAGTTTGATACTAATGCTGGTGGTGATGGTGGCGACGATTTACCATTTTAATCATTTTTAAGGAGTTTGGGAGAAATACAATTTCCCCCAAACTCCTAAACATCAATATAACAAACTTTGGAAACACGATTATCCGACGAACCTCACCCGATTTGGGTGCTTTTAGCACAAGTTGAAAGCACCTCCTCATACAGTGTATATGGAATCAACGCCTTGGTTCTCATAGGATTACTCCTTCTTTCTGCATTACTGGCAGGCTCTGAGGTAGCCTTTTTCTCTCTTTCTGCCGAAGAACGTGCCGCTTGTCGTGAAAGTGAAAGTAGCAGCGAACGAACCATCGCCAAACTTTTGGATAAGCCACAGTTGCTCTTAGCTACGCTCTTGATTTTCATTAATTTAGTGAATATCACTTTTATCACCATTGCCACTTACATGACTGAGCAGATAGTGGGCGAGGAAGAAAAAGAGGGCATCGTAGCTACCTTAATATTATTAGTGGGTGTTACTTTTATCATTACATTCTTCGGAGAATTGATTCCTAAAGTGTGGGCCCAACAAAATAATCTACGTTTTGCCCGTATCACAGCTCCATTAATTAATATTGCTACAACCATTTTTCAACCTATTTCGTCTGTACTATTAGGTATCAGTAATATTATCGAAAAACGGGTAGAAAGAAAAGGCTATACCATCACCGCCGACGAACTTAATCATGCCCTCGAAATCACAACGGGCAAAGATACCTCTGAACAAGAAAAAGATATTTTAAAGGGAATTGTCAATTTTGGGAGCATTTCAGCCAGAAGTGTTATGCGTTCTCGAAGAGATATTACAGCCTTTGATGTAAGTTATGATTTTCATGAATTGATGGATAAAATCAATAAATCAGGATATTCAAGAGTACCTATTTTCAGAGAAACCATTGATAAAATTGAAGGTGTTTTATACATCAAAGACCTGTTGCCACACATTGAAAAAGACGAACATTTTCTTTGGCAAGAATTAATTAGGCAGCCTTATTTTATTCCTGAAAGTAAAAAAATAGACGATTTACTTTACGATTTCCAAGAGAAAAGAGTTCACATGGCAATTGTTGTGAACGAATACGGAGAAACCGAAGGAATTGTAACGATGGAGGATATTATCGAAGAAATTGTGGGTGATATTCACGATGAATCAGACGTTGAAGATTTGGGCTACGTCAAATTACCCGATGGTTCTTTTGAATTTGAAGGTAAAGTTGCACTAAACGATGTATGCCGAGCGTTAGATGTTGAGAATGATTATTTTGATAAAGTAAGAGGAGATAGTGAATCATTAGGTGGATTAATTATTGAACTCTTTACCCGACTTCCACACGCTGGCGAAGAAATTGAGCACGAAAAATTCAAATTTAGAATTGCTTCGGTAGATACCCGAAGAATCAAAAAAGTAAAAGTAACCCCGAAAATTGAAATTGACGAAGTGAGTCGGGAGTTATCGTAATATTTATCTGAAAAATGAAAAAATACCTATTTTTCCTATTCCCCTTGTTGTCTTGTCATGAGATGATTACACCTTCCAATAGTTTCAGTGAAGCACAGGATTTGGGCGTTATAGAAAATACCGAAATTGATGAAGCATCGGGTATAGTAGCCAGTTATAAAAATGTAGGAT
This sequence comes from Arcicella sp., assembly GCA_025454855.1. Lineage (GTDB taxonomy): Bacteria > Bacteroidota > Bacteroidia > Cytophagales > Spirosomataceae > Arcicella. The sequence goes on along the minus strand of JALONS010000024.1, from coordinate 12,025 downwards.
TTCTATGGACACATAATGACAGTGGCGATAAGAATCGTATTTTTTTGATGGACAATAAAGGTAAAGGAAAAAAAGAATTTTATTTGGAAGGAGCTACAAACCGTGATTGGGAAGCGATTGCGATGGCAAACTTTTCAGAGGGTTCATTTATTTACTTGGGTGATATTGGGGATAATAATGCCGAATATGCTGACTGTGCCATTTATAGAGTTCCTGAACCAACCGTAAATAGTAGCACGCCCCAAACAAATACTCTGAAAAATGTACAAAAAATAACCTATAAGTATCCAGATGGAGCGAGGGATGCGGAATGTTTTTTCATCGACCAAAATACGAAGGATATTTACATTGTTAGTAAACGAGAAAGTGCTAAACGCTTGTATCGTTTGCCCTATCCGCAGTCTTACAGCCAGACCATCACGGCAGAGTTCGTTCAAGAATTAACCTTTTCGGTTGGTACTGCCACTCCTTTCTTCATTACCGATGGTAACGTTTCTGCGGATAATCAGGAGATTATTATAAAAAATTATTTACAGATTTTTCACTGGCGAAGAAATACCAATGAAACTATTCCAGAAGCCCTAAAAAGAGCTCCTAAGACTTTGCCATACACCGCTGAACCGCAAGGAGAAGGAGTTTGTTTTGCTCAGGATGGTTCGGGTTATTACGCAATTAGCGAAGAAGGACCCAATAAGATTCCCGTAAAATTGTATTTTTATAAGAGACAATAATTTAGGAGTTAAGAAATGTTTATTAGGGTTCATCTCAATTAATTGTTTTCAAGCAAGTGGCAGAACTTAACTAATAGTATAAACATTGCCGTCACATCGTAGTGGCTTATGCGATACGCTATTACACAGTATCAAACAGTTAATCACTGGTACTTACTACACTGAAACTCAGATTTTACTGAATTCAATTTCCTTCGAGATTTTGATATGTAATCTATTTTAAAGTGCTTTTATAACATTATCTATACGTCTTCCCGCAAGTTTACTCAACATAAGTTAATAGCACTAAAAAGCCCTCTCTGAACATCAGAGAGGGCTTTTTAGTGCTACCTAAAACTTATTATTTTTTAGGTTTATCAGGAATGATACGAATATCTTCTGGTTTTTTAGGGTCAATATAGAATTTATATTTAGCCACTGTACCAGTTGGTTTACAGTCTCCAGCATTCAAACGTTGAACTTCATACTCATAAACCGATGGGTTTTTAGGTAGTGGAAGGTCTTTAGGCCATTTGATATTAGGGTCAGTTGCTACGTTTTCGTAATTTACAGTTGAACTATAAGTACTCACACCAGTAGCACCTGAAACAGATTTCTTACGTCTTGGTACTAAACGCTTTGGTTTTGCAACCGCCACAGCTCCATCGGCTGGTTTAGCAGGTGCCACAGTTGAAGTAGCAGTACGAACTTTACGACGTGGTTTGTAACCTTGTGTACCACCAAAATATTTAGTAGCAGTTGAACCACCGAAGATTTTAAACATGTATTGGTCTTCAACTGGTTTTACAGGAGCAATATTTTGAACTACTGGTTTTGCTTTGTATCCAAAACTTGCAGCTGCTGCTTCTGACAAGCATTTTCCTTCTACGCTTGATTGTACGGTATAGTAGTAGAAACTACAATCATCTCCGTTTACTAAAGCAACATTAGCTGGTAGGCTCAAGTTAGCATTTTTAGTAGTTTGTTGATAGATTGGTGTTCCAGAACCATCAGCTTTGTATAATTTGAAGATATATTCTTCGTTTTCTGGCGTAGCAGAAGTACTTTTCCAACGGAATGAAGGAATAGTAGTTGAGCCATTGTCATACATCATACCATTTTCTCCTTGTAAAGTAGGTACTGCACAAACTACTGGTGCTGGAGGAGGAGGTAATAATGAATACACTGTATTGCCAGTTTTCTCTCCGAAAGTATGTGAAAGAGCTAAACCAAAGTTACATCCTCCGTGCGAACGTGAATATTCTCTGGTTAAAATTTGGCTTGAATTTGGTCTAACATCCGCACCTGTAACTGTATATGGTGTTGAAGTTAAGAAACCTTGTCCATTTACACCAACTGCCCAGTTCTTGGCGAAGTTATAAAGGATGTCAACACTCAACAAACCACCTAATTGATTTTTAGAGGCTGAAGGAGAAACACGATATATCAATTGGTCAGCTCCTAAAGCTCCCGTGGTTACCGCACCAAATCTCGGAGCAGAAGTATTGAATAAACCGCCTTTCAAATCTAAATCTAAATTCCATTTTTTTCCTAATGGTAACGCTAACGCAGGACCGATTAAAAGATAAAAATCTTCGTAATTGCCTTGTGTATCGTATTTAACAGAGTTAGGATTGATTCTTTCGCTAATGGGTCTATTAAGGTTAATGATATTGATGGTGTTGGCAATTGGACCATTAGCACCTTGATAATCATTACTTACATTGAAATTTTGATAACCACCCATCAAACCAAGACCAAGTTTACCCCAGAAATGATTTACTGATAAGGAGTTATAAGCACCTGGCTTAAGAAATAAAGATTTATCTTCTTCTTTACAAAAAGGGATTGCAACTCCTACACGGTCAGTTGCTTTCCAGTATCTTTTGGGCTTAGTAGAACGTAATACGTTACTATTTTTATAAAAAGCCGAATCAAGATAATAGCCATCTGCAACAGTTTTTACCACCTGACCGTTTGAATAGGTTGTAGTAGTAATACCGTTGTCAGTTAATGAACTAACGATTGTAGGTTTAGTCTTCAAGTCTTGGGCTGATGCTACATGACCAATGGCAAAGCAGGTCAGTAGCCCCATAGTGAGTCTTTTGGCAAGACTGTTTCCTGAAAAAATCTGTGTCATATTTACTTAATTTTGATAAAATGATAAAGTTTTGTGACGGACTTATTTAGTAGTTTGACAATTCTTGTGGGTAAAAGTAACGCTTTTTCTAAAAAAACAAGAACTCAACTATGAATTTTCAACGTTTTTTACAAAAAAATACGATATGAACACCATTTACAGCGTCATTCCACTCGAATAATCTTACTTTTGTAATAATTTGATATTGACAAAGATAGCAAACAAACCTGAATTTATAGATACCGCACACTCAAACTGATTATTTATAACTTAAAAGCTACTTTCATCAACAAATCTTTGTTCAAACATTAATATATTAACGAAATGTCGGTACATACTGAAATTAAGCGAGTTACGACTCACATCTTACAAGAAATGAAAAATAGGGGCGAAAAAATTTCGTGCCTTACCGCTTATGATTATTCGATGGCTCGTATTGTTGATGCCGCTGGGGTAGATTTAATTTTAGTGGGTGATTCTGCCTCAAATGTAATGGCTGGGCATGAAACTACGCTCCCCATCACCCTCGACCAGATGATTTATCACGCCACTTCAGTAGTAAAAGCTGTAAAAAGAGCGTTGGTGGTGGTGGATATTCCTTTTGGTTCGTATCAAGGAAACTCTTCTGAGGCTCTTAGGTCGGCTATCAGAATTATGAAGGAGTCGGGTGGTCATGCGGTTAAGATGGAAGGAGGTTCTGAAATTAAAGAATCCATCACTCGGGTACTCAGTGCTGGAATTCCCGTGATGGGGCATTTGGGGCTTACGCCGCAGTCTATTTATAAATTTGGTACTTATACCGTAAGAGCCAAAGAAGAGGAAGAAGCCCAAAAACTGATGGAAGATGCCAAGATGTTGGATGAAATTGGGGCTTTTGGTGTAGTGTTAGAAAAAATTCCATCTGAACTTACTAAAAAAGTATCTCAAAGTATCCAGATACCCACCGTAGGAATAGGAGCAGGCTCTGATGCCGATGGACAAATATTGGTAGTGCATGATATGTTGGGTATTAATAAGGAATTCAAACCCAGATTTTTACGCAGATACGCTGATTTAGACGGTATTATGAATGAAGCCATTTCACAATATGTTAAAGATGTTAAATCGGTAGATTTTCCAAGTATTAAAGAGAGTTATTAAACGTTAGGGATTGGGGATTAGGGTTTAGGAATTAGGGGTTAGGGATTAGAGGTCAGGGTTTAAGGGATACAGGTTTGTGTATTGTAAAGTTAAAATAATTTCAGTACATAAGTTTTGACTCTAAGCCTTCTGAATTCTGTGAATCCAAATCCCCAATCCGTAATCCCTAATCTCTGACCCCTAACACCTAAAACAAATGAAAGATTTTCATATAGTTTACGAAGACAATCATATCATTGTTGTCAATAAAAGAGCTGGTATATTGGTGCAGGGGGACTCTACGGGAGACCGTACTCTAACTGATGCCGTAAAAGAATACATAAAAAAGCAGTATGGAAAACCAGGAGATGTGTTTTTACATCCTGTTCATCGGCTCGACCGCCCCGTGAGTGGCTTAGTTATATTTGCCAGAACTTCAAAAGGATTGGAACGGATGATGGAGCTTTTCCGTAAACGAGATATTCAAAAGACGTATTGGGCAGTAGTAAGGCGGAAACCGAAAGATGCTAAAGGGAAATTGACGCACTGGGTAATCAAGGATGAAGCCAAGAATTTGGTAACAGCTTATGACGAAGAGGTGAAAGGCTCGCAGAAGGCGGAGTTGAACTATAAGCTTTTAGGGGAGATAAATAAACATTTTCTTTTGGAAGTTGAATTACTTACGGGAAGACCACATCAAATACGTGTACAACTTGCTAAAATAGGTTGTCCTATTCGGGGAGATTTAAAATACGGCTATGATAGACCCAATGCCGATGCGAGTATCAATCTTCACGCACGGAGGGTTTATTTCATACATCCCGTCAAGAAAGAGCCAATTATTTGCAAGGCAGCAGTGCCACCCAACCCATTTTGGGAAGAATTCTTAGAACTTGACCCTGATGATTTCAAGCAAAAAAATCTTGATTATCTTCATGAATGAGCGGTGAATAGACATCATTCTTGATTTGTTCCACTAAGCCCAAAAATGCGTGTTTGATACCCTGTAAAGCACCAGATATAAGACTCAAAGGAAGGATTAATGGCAAAAAGATGAGCCATTGTAATATCATAAATTGATTTAACTTTTTCATATTCGACTTTGATAGCGGTCAAAACTTTCTGTAAATACTAATCATTAGCATTAAATGCTCACTTTTAGGCAATTATAGACAAATTTCGTGCCGAAGTGGTTGGTTTCAATAATTACTGTAACGTAAAAATAAAAATAAATCTTTGAAAAATAACATAAATTTTACGAATAATGTTACAAAAAGATAAAAAATAACATTATAAATTGATTAGAATTACAAAAAGCCGTGATTGAACTTCATCACGGCTTTTGAGTTTAACTTTGGGTATCTATTTTTTTACGTATGGACTGAGTGTGTATTTTGATTTTACCGAGATAACTTCTGCGATTTTTGCAAAAACTAATTTAGGTACTTCAATTTTGTGGTCAGTTAATTTAATGTCAAAATTACAGACTAAACTAATTTTTTGATTCTCGATGGTGAGTTTTCCTTTTAGGTCTCGGGGTTGGGTTATTCCGTGAATCGTAAGTTGTCCCTTTGCCGTAACATCGTAAGTACCATTTTTAGTGTAATCAATATTTTCAACAATCTTACCCTTGAAAACACCCATTGGGAACTTTGATGATTCCATATAGTTCTCGTTGAAATGTTCTTGCATCAATTTATTAGGAAAATCAAATGCTGACATTTTCATACTAACTGCTACTTCATTAGTGGAAGTATTGATAATCGCCCCAACGGTTTTATTGGTTGCCGATATGTTTTCTACGGGGGTTTCTGAGAAGAAATTAGTTTCTCCTGCCTGAGTAGCGTACAATTGCCCGAAAGTTCTGCTTGATACTAAGCAAGCAAGTACTAAAAGTTTAAAGTAATGTTTCATCTGATTTTCGTTTTTTGGGTATATACGAGATAAAATAGAGATTAGGATTGTTGATTCGGGCGTACATCTATTTATTCATTCCTTTAGCTCTTTTATCAAAACTGAAACTTCGGGCAATATTAAAACCATAGAATATACCACCATCACTCCACTGCTTAGTAGTTTGGGCTATAAATTGGCGTTCAATCATGCCACGAGCATTAGTAAAATGTAACTGAAACACGTGTCCGCCCGTCTCTATATCAAAACCTAAAGCCAGTGCATTATGATAGTTGCTGGTGCTTGGACGGTTAAAATCAGCATAATAATATTCTGCACTGAGACTCACTCTTTTTGATAACTTTACTCGTCCGCCCACACCCAAGGCAACCATATCGTTAGGCGTATCGGTGGTTTCAGCTTTGTTGAAGTGAATAAAAGTTGGCATCAGTTGTAACGAAACACTTTCACTGAACTTCCGTGCTAATAAAACCTGTCCTGTATATGTCATCCGCTCAAGGTTATCTTTATATCTCATCACCGTTCCCGACTCCAGAGCCGACCCCGTTGCTACGGTACTAATAGCATTACTTCCGTAAAGCGTAACTGTGAGCGGAGTAGTATTAGACTGACGGAGTAGTTTATACTTGGCATAAAAATCGTACATTTTTTCTTGAGAACTTCTCCCGATACCCACCGTTAGTAAATCAGTGATGCCGTATTCTAAACCCAAGCGGATTCGGGCTTCGTCAAGACCAAAAAAGTTGTCAATAAATCCTGAATTGAGTGCCCCAAAACGGTGGGAAATCCAGAAGTTTAAATGGTTTTTACTGACAGTCTCAATGGTTTGTCCGTTGATTAAACGAGTGCCTTTAAAAGTAGCAGTGGTATAATCCGTTTGATTTTTACTCTCAGCATCAAGTATTTTCATTAAATCATCCTGTGAAAATGCAGGAGTGGCACAAAAGAATATTAATAAAATGAATAGCTTTTTCATAAGTTTAGCTTTAGGAGTTGTGTAACGAAGAATGTGCGTAAATCTGTGCAGAATGTGATATTCTTGATGCACAAAACACTCATTACACAACTCCAATTAGAAGATGATAAGGCTTTAGAAATTAAAGCGTTACAGTTAGTACATTGCCAGTTTGTGTCACCTTATAAGTTGTTAAGGCTCTTGATGCTACCGTGAGAGCATTGCCTCTATTATCAAAAGTAGCTCCGTGTGCCGAACACATAAATTTATTGGTAGCGTATTTGATTTGTCTTTGCCCTTCATGAGTACATACCAACGTTACGGCTACGTAACCATTATCGCTGGTATTGGCTACCACAATACTGTTGGTACTATCAACGTAAAAGCCACCTTTGTTCAATAGAGTAGCGAAGGTGCTGGTACTCATATCATAAGTTACGGTTTTGCCAGTGGGCGTAGCAGCGGTGTTATCTTCATTTTTACACGAAGACATCGTTACGCCGCAATATACGGCCATGAGACTTGCTCCATTCAATCCTAATTTTTTAAGGAATTCGAGGCGATTTAACTTTTCAACTTGATTTTCTGTGTTCATCTCACTGAGGTTTTAATAATGGAAGTTTGATTTTAATAACAATACTTAATTTTTCAGTAAAGGTTGCGTACATCAATCAACGATTTTGAATATTTTTTGTTAAAAAAAGTAATAAATTGATTATTAAGGTTTGAAAAATTAATACTTTAACACTTCGTTTTCTTGCCAAAAGGATTCTATTTAAGCTATTTTTCAACTTTTAAACGAATAAATATTAGAAAGTATTACATCAAATAGAATAAACAAAAAGAGCGTTCAATATTGCTTTTTTGAACGCTCTTTTGCTAAAAATATGAAATAATTTACACCAAGTCCATCAATGTTTTTTGTTCTAATACCACTAAGTTAGCATCTCTCCACTGTTCCATTACGTCACGTAATGAGCAAGACTCCTCATCAGCACAATCATCACATTTACCGTAAAAATGTAAAGAGACACACAGTGTAGGAGCAATTGGACCATCAATAATGCGGATAATTTTAGCAAAAGTAACTTGGCTTGGCGGAACTCTGAGATAATAGCCTCCACCTTTACCTTTTTGACTTTGAAGAATACCGTGATTTCTTAATTCCAATAAAATTGCTTCCAAAAATTTCTTAGGAATGTTTTCAGATTCAGCAATATTTGAAATCAATAATGGTCCTTTTTCATACTCTTTAGCCAAAACTTTTAGTGCTTTCAGAGCATATTTAGCTTTTTTGGAAATCATATTGATTTGGGATTGAGGATTTTAAGATGCTGAGAATTGCCTTTTTACAAATCCACTCTCTAAAATCAGTTATCCCTATTTAGTTGATAGACAAAATTACATAAAAATCTGAATATTTACGGGTTGTTTAATACTTTGCAACAGATTTGGTTTAAATATTTTTTCAAGGTAAATTAAAGATTATTCATAAAATATTTATAAAAATGGGTGAAAATGCTGATTTTATCGTAGTAGGAGCGGGTTATGCAGGGCTTACAGCTACCAGAGAATTACTAAAAGCGGGTAAGTCTGTGAAACTATTAGAAGCACGTGAACGAGTAGGAGGGCGGGTGCATACGCAACAGTTTGAGGACTTTTACTTAGATATGGGCGGTACTTGGGTAGGTCCTACACAAGATAAAATTTATGAATTGATACGGGAGTTTGGGGTACAAACCTTTCCTACTTACGATGAAGGAAAGAGTACCTTATTAATGAATGGAAAAATCAAAAATTATAAAGGATTGATTCCGCCTTTACCGATTCCATCTTTGTTGAGTTTGGATGGAGCTATCAAAAAAATAACGAAACTTTCTAAGACCATCAATTTACAAGAACCTTGGAAAACACCCGATGCCCAGCGGTGGGATTCGATGACATTGCAGACTTGGATGGATAAACAAATGTCGTTTGAGACCGCTAAAAAGCTCTTTAAAATAGCATCTGAAGCGATATGGGCGGTACACCCCAATGAAGTTTCTATGCTTCATGCCTTGTTTTATACCAAATCAGGGACAGATTTTGATACCTTAATGAATGTGAAAAAAGGGGCTCAGGAAGAGCGAATATTAGGCGGAGCTATGACGGTTGCTTTAAAAATGGCGGAGAGTTTACCCCAAAATACCATTCAATTTAATGCCTCCGTGAAGACTATCATTCAGCATGAAAATGGTGTGGAGGTGTTAGGGGCAAATTTCCGTTTTACTGCAAATAAAGTTATTGTGGCTTTACCTCCTACTATGGCGGCTCGAATAGATTATCAACCCCTTTTACCCGCCAATCGTGACCAGTTACTACAAAGAATTCCGATGGGAACTGTCTGGAAATGCTACGCTGTGTACGACCGCCCCTTTTGGCGTGAAAAAGGCTTGAACGGTTTGGCGGCTTCTGATGAAGGTTTTGTGAGTGTTACTTTTGATAACTCGCCCAAAGATGGCTCAAAAGGTATTATGATGGGTTTTGTATTGGCTAATCAGGCGAAAGATTTTTCGTTATTGTCTGAAATAGAACGTAAAAAAGCGGTATTACATCAATTTGAAAAGTTTTTTGGGCAGGAAGCCAGTAATCCACAATTTTACATTGATAAGTCGTGGGCAGAAGAAGAATTTACTCGGGGTTGTTACGCAGGTGTGATGCCTACGGGTGCATGGACGAGCCTCGGGAAACACCTCCGTGAACCCATTGGGCATATCCATTGGGCAGGTACAGAAACTTCTGATATTTGGAATGGATACATAGATGGAGCGGTGCGGTCGGGTGAGCGAGTGGCAAAAGAAGTGTTGACTACGTAAAATTTTACCGATTTATGGTGTAATTAAAATGAATTTAGGTCTTGTTAATTATCTTTGTAACAAAACAAAACCACTATCATTTTAACCACTATGTATTTCAAAAATACCTTTCTCGGGCTATTGCTGCCCATAATTCTCTGTGTCTCCTGCGGAAAAGTAAGTAAGCAAATGATGATTGCCAACAAGCAATTATTTGAAAATTTGTATGCCAATGACCAAAAAACTCGTGAAGCGGCGGGCAAAGTAGATAGTTTGGCAAAAGCCAAGTTGGAAGAAGGAACGATTGACGAAGAAATTGAGAAAATTTTTACGATGAATGCTCTATTAGTCCAAAAAAATATCGCTGCCCGTGATAGCATTCTGAAAATTAATGCCTCGGATGAAAAAGTACTGAAAGAAACGCTAAAAGGTGATTTAGAAGGTAAAACTAATGTGATTGCAGAGTTACGGGCTAAAGCCATAGATGACTCTTTGACTTTGGTGATGATTCAGGAAGGAATGCGAAATAGTTCAATTTATAAAATTCCTAACGAAATAGTTTTTTCTGGGGGATACAAGATTTCGGAAAGAAATTTACCCAAAATGCAACAGTTTTTTGAGCCTATTCTCGACTCAATCGTTGTTTCTGCCAATAAATACATCAATAAAAAACTCAGGGTTAAAATTGTGGTACACGGCTATGCCGACTCAGACCCCATCAATCCCAAATCAAAACTCTACACAGAAATAGGACAGAGCCTTTACCACGAAACCGTGGACAGTTCTTTACTCAATAATTCGTCGAGATTAAATCAAGAACTTTCCAGACTCAGAGCGGAAGAAGTAGGTACTTTGGTAAATAACATGACTTTTGAAAAATTGAACTATATCACGGGTGTAAAATCCATTTTTGTGGATTTGCAAAAAGAAGGCAAAGGGGAAGAGTTTCCTGATAATAAAATCCAGTACAATACCATTGATGCCAGACGTAGAATTGTGAAATTCTATTGGAAAATACTGCCTAATTGAGGGATTGTTCATGCAACTGTGGTACGGCTAAAATAATCCGTTGATTTTCAGCCTTAAATTTTAGCCGTGCCACAGTTCAGTGAAAGCAATCTAAAAACTTGTAACCTATCTTTAAATTTGGGATTATTTCACATTTGATTGATTTTCAATGCCTTCCAGATTAATTACTTTGGTTTCATTGCCAGATTTGACGCTGAAATTTTGGGCATTCAAAGGAACAATACTATCAAAAATGTCTGAAATAGGCGTTTGTGTTTTATCAAATTGATTATCAATCAGAGCGTATTTTCCGTTATGGAATCTCACTAAGCTGATACCTTTCGTGAGAGCAATAGCATCTGCCACATCTTTCAGGGCTTCTGACTGCTTACCGTTAATATCCACAAAAAACCAATAATTATTCTTTACCAATGCTCTGCCATTATTAAAATTTTCGGCGTGGGTATATTGGCATTTTATCACCTCATCACCACAAATATTCAGGAAGCCATAACCTGATTTATCTAATTTTACTCGGGCAAAACCTTGTTTATATTTATCAACTGTGGTGTATTTTTCGATATTTTCTAAGGGCTGAGTCATAATATCTCGCCCATCCATATCTTTCGTTCTGATAAAACGCCCTTCTGTTTTATCTACCAAACACGTGGCACTGTTCACCAATGAAAAACGATTGTGTAAATCGGCTAATTGGTCTAACTGGAATACGTTTTTGATGGCATCGTATTCCAAAATGATAATTTTTTTCTTCAACTGAGCCGACATCCCTTTCACATATTCCGAATAACTCACCAATTCTGGATTAGCAAAAAACTGTCGAAAATGCTTTAATAATGAATCTCGGTTATAGAAAGGCGTAGGCTTGGCTAAAGTTGCCATCATGATTTTTTGTGTTTTTTCAAGATTGAAAAATGTCCGAACCTGAGTTTTTGAAACGCTTGAAGAGTCTTTAGGATTGGCAAAAGTAGGAATGCTTAGAATAAAAGAAAATAGTATTGCCCAAGAGCAACGAATAAAAAATTTCATGATTTTGTAAGGGTTGGTTAGGTATTAGTAGCTTCAAGAAAAGCTAAAAACGCAAATTGCTCATTGGGCGGGATAAGTCTCTAATTAACAAAGACTTACAGAGAATTTGAATGCAACAAATGTACAAATAAAATTTGAATTGCAGGAAATTTTGTGTGATTAAAGAAAAAACAAAATAGACGAATAATTTCAATTAGAAGTTCAGCGGGTCAAGATTTTTGAAATGACCATTCAATTTTATCCGCTCTTTGGTGCGTTCTACTTCTTCTAAAATGGGGATAATTCTTTCCAAATGTTG
>JALONS010000214.1 GCA_025454855.1 Arcicella sp. | reverse complement strand
AATCTATCCTCGAAAAAAGTTCATATAAACGATACGTTGAGCGTTATGAAACGCTTGGTGATAGGAAGAGAATTCCCAACCGTCTCAAACCATAGTTTAGAAGTGCTGGGCAATGCTGCCATTGATAGCGGAAGATTGGTTTTCAAAAATACAGGGTACTCGATTTTTATTGGCGAAAATGCAGGCTTGTCTGACGACTTACAAAACAGAAATAATGTTTATATTGGTAATGATGCTGGCAATGCCAATATTGAAGGCAATAACAATGTTGCCATCGGTTCAGAGGCTTTGGCAGCCAACAAGGGTTCGTACAATTTTGCGTTGGGCACTCACGCTTTGCAGGATAATATAAACGGTAATGACAACATCGGAATTGGTAATTTTGCGGGATATAATTCTGATGGGAATAACAACATTTATATAGGTTCGGGAACTGGTGAGTCTGTGACTGGTACTCGTAATATTATCATTGGCAGAGAGTTAGCCACTAATCGAACACTGAGCAATGCCCTCTGGATTGATGTGGAAAATACAAATACTCCTTTGATTCAAGGTAATTTCGAATCCAATAAATCATTGAAAATCAATGGTATTTTTAGTGTAAATAATAAAATGGGAGCGGGAATTGATACGCCAAAATCTCAAATGGACATCAACGGAACCATGGGACTGAAAGTAAAATCTGGATTAGTGGCAGGCGTTGATGAGATTGACGAATCCGCCAGTTTATGGATATATACATCTGGGACAGGGTCGATAATACTAACGGCGGCTTCAAACGTTCCGAACAGGATTTATACCATCATTAATAAAACTGCCAATAATTTAACCATCTCAGACTACAAAGATTTACTAAATGTCACACAAACAACTATTGTTTCAGGGTCATCGCTTTGGCTGGTCAGTGATGGTACTGATTGGCAACAGATAAAATAAAAACAATTCTAAGGCACTATGAAGTCATTAATACTAATCGTTTTCCTTTCCTTTTACAGTTCGTTTTCTGATTCTTTTGCACAAGTTTTAAATGAATCGGAAACAAGCAGCCAACTTTGTAACGGCAAGTTAGACAATGACCCAGACTTGGGTGGATGCGTTGATAATATTCAATCTACCACAACTACCATCAATGGTTCATTGGGAAATGATGATGGTTCAGATTTCTATGCTTTCCCTCTTAATTTGAGCGGAACGCTCACTTTCACTTTCAGTACCTCTCCTATTTTTCCCTTAAAATTACAAGTTTACGAATACAAAGGCACAATTGGCGTTGATGGTGCAGAAACCAACCCCAGTACTCCTATCAGTTCAGGTGGAAATTTCACCTTTGTTTCCGCTAAAAAGTATGTTTTATACGTAGAAAACCCTGATGGTGGATTTTCTACTAAAAACTATACCATCAATATTAGTGGTGCTTTACCCGTACAATTAGTGTCTTTCAGTGGTAAGATTCTGGACGGTGGAATTAGCTTAACTTGGAAGACTGCCCAAGAAAAGAACAGTAAAATCTTTGAAATTCAGCGTAGTACCGATGCCTTAAATTATATAAGCATTGCTAAAATCAATGCCTTTGGTGATAGTAAAACTGAAAAAAGTTACCAGTTTTACGACGGCAACCCCATTGAGGGAATCAATTATTATCAACTCAAACAAATTGATAGTGATAACAGCTTTACTATTTTTCGTCCAATTAGTGTGATTTATGTACTGAGTGAGAAAGATTTAGTATTATACCCAAATCCAAGTACTAAAACACTTAAATTACCCATCGACTTTATTCAAAATGCCACCAAAATTATGATTTACAACGCTAACGGCATTTTCCAAAAAGAATTTACGGTTTCAGACATTGAGAATCGACAAATCAATATTGAACAACTCAAAGCTGGTCATTACATCATTCAAGCGCAATCTGACCTTCAAGTATTGACTAAAAAATTTATGAAGGCTGATTAGTTACCCAGTTATTTTCTTTTCTCCAATATCTCCCGAATAAAAAACTCCCTTTGTTCTTTGGGCAATTTTAATAAGGCTTTTTCTTCTTTTTCTAACACATAACGGCAAAATATTTGGAGATATTTGTACGAAATCTTTAACTCTTCGGGCATTTGGTAATCATTTTCTATGACTGATTCTAAATGCTGTATTTGGGTAATGTTTAGATTTTGGTCATGTTGGAGGATAAAGTTAATACTTCTTAAAACTTTATTTAAAACCTTCCCTTTGGGTATCCAGTCTCCATTTTTGATAAAAATTGCACCTGTTTCAATGGCTTTTTGATATACTTTTACAGCTTCTGGGTAATCGTTTAAAATTTCATACACAATCCCTAAATTATTCCATGCTTCCCATTTATTGGGTTTAATTTCAATGGCTTTACGATAGGCTTCTATCGCTTTTGGATAATCTTGTAAGTTATCATAAACATTTCCTAAATTATTCCATGCTTCATGTTTATCGGGTTTAATTTCAATGGCTTTACGATAGGCTTCTATCGCTTTGGAATAATCTTTTAAGTTTTCGTAAACACGTCCCAAATTATTCCATGCTGAATGATAATCTGGTTTTATTTCAATAGATTTTTGATAGGATTCTATCGCTTTTGGATAGTTTTGTAGGTTAGAATAAGTATTTCCTAAATTATGCCACGTAATGTTGTCATTTGGTTTAGTGTCAATAGCCTTATAATAAGATTCTATTGCTTTTGGGTAGTTATATAATTCGTCGTAAGCAATGCCTAATCTGCCAAAATATTTATCATCCTTTTCCTCTTCAGAAACCTTCTCCGCTAATTTGATGACAGTTTCATAGTTACGTTCGTAATATTTCTCCATCATACTTTTCAAAGCCTTACTCCATTCCTTCCCTTCTTTTTGTTCTTGCAAATCCATTGCTTTTATCCTTGCAAATATATCTTGTAGTAAATCTTGTTTTATTTGTGAGTCGGTCTCATCATTATACCTATTCCAAAAACGCTCTCTCTGAGTATTCAACTCATCAAAAGAATAATACAAAGCCAAAAAATCAATAAACAAGGCAGAGATGCCTTCTTTATGTTCGCCAATTTCAATGCTAATTCTCAATAAGGGTTCCGAAACGTCATAGAGTTTATTCCGTTTGTCGTCTGGGTCGGGTATGGCATCAATTAGGTTTCTGCGGCTCAGTTCACTCAGTTGTTTAGAGAGTGATTTGGGGTCAATGAAACAGTTTTTACTTATCTCCGTGCCGTTTTGGGGCATTTTTGATAAAGCAATGTAATGCAAAATCTTCTGTTGCTGTGGAGGTAAATATCGGATAAAGGTCTCGTAATAAGGCTTTAAATCGTTGAGGGTTTTGATAAAAATCTTAGAGAGCGAAGCCAAAGTATCGGCTTTCAGAAATTCATAAAACGTAACCAACAAACGGTGGTTGCCCTTCACCAACTCATGCACAGCACGCACTTGGGCAATGCCTTTGCCTTTGAGGTGTTCAATCACGTTCTCCTGTTGCTCCATGTCCGCCAACCGCCTGAGCAACGCAAGTGAGTCTTCATACGTGAGTTTTTTGAGGTAAATGGTCGTGAAAAAATTATAAAAAGGGCGGTCTTCTCTGCCCAAATCGGGGCTAAGGGCTTGCGAGGTCGCAATGATGCTCGTACGGGCGTGCCTATACATGAAGGAACGTAATTTTCCCTGTCCGTCTTTGCCCAAAGCCTCCAAAATATCGTTGAAATTTTCGGCTAAAATCAGGAGTGGTTTATCGCCAATGTATTCGGCAATAATTTGCTCGGCAACGTCTATTTGTCGGCTGGCGTGGGTTTCTCGCAACACATCCATTTGTTTGTTCAAAGCCTCTCGGTCTTCATCGTTCCAACGAATAAAGGCATTCAAAATCCTTATCAGAAAGTCCAAATAGCCCGAAATACCGTATTCTTCTTCTGAAAAATAGGCAATTTTCAAGGTATTTTCTTTCAAAAAAACCTGTGAACGTTGGTACAAAACCCGCAAAAGGTGCGTTTTGCCCATGCCTCGTTGTCCCACCACAATAAGCTGGTGATTGAGGGCATCGTGGGCAATTTCACCCACGCATTTGGTCAAATAATCCACATTCTCTCGACGACCAATGAGGAGTTCTTCTAATATTTCGGGCTTAACGCTCTTTGCCCCAAACGACAAAAAAGTGCTTATGCCTTGTTGAGTTTCCACCATTTTTTGAAAATTTCGTATTTAAAAATATACACTCGTCCCTTTTCTCCAAAACTGCGTTTGAGGTAATGCTCACTCACCAAAATAAGGAGTGCTTCGTTGATTAAAATTGGGTCAAAATCTATTGATTGTACGATGTTTGTTTCTGCCACAACTCCCTCTTGTTTGGCAATATACGTGAGTAATTTCAGCATGATATTCGCCTCATTTTCAGGATAATATATCTTGATTCTATCGTATAAATGATTAAAAGTTTTGAGATGATTGGGAGCGGTCAGTAATTCTTGAAAGGCATTTTGGATATTATTTTCAGTTAAAATAGAATCAAAATTTTGCTGTAAAACCGTGAAGATTTTGTTGATATAAAAGGGCAATCGGTCGGCTAAACTGATAATCTTTTCAAAATATTGACTTTTATTTTCTTGTGTATCCACCTTAAAATCAGAAAGATACAAACATTCGCACAAGAAAATGGCATCTTCTTGGCTCATGGCTTCCAACGAAAAAGTTTCCGTTTCGTTAAACGGTTCGCCCATGTAATTGTGTTTTTGTTTAAGGTGTTTTAAAACTACTTGCAAGCCAATTGAACCACAAATTACAAAACGTACTTTGCCCTTCGCTTCCAATATTTGACGTTGTTTGCGTAAAACATCTAAAAACTCCATCGCCTCATTCGCCTTTCCATCTTGAATCCAGTCCCAAAGCATGATGGGAAATTCATCTAAAATGATGGTCAAGATTTCGTCATTCTCATTATTTCGATTGGCTATATCTTCCAACAATGTACTCAAAGCGTCTTTCCATTTCATTTTCCATTCGGGCAATTTGAATGAAATTCCTTCCAAATTCACCTCTTCGGGTTTCAAGGCATTATAAAATTTACGGATTCCCTCAAAAGTAATCTTCAATTTTCCATGCGATTGTTCTTTCCTCAATTCCGCAAAAAGCATATCCGAAAGTTCCACCAAGTCTTTTGTTCCTTGCAAAAAGAAATACAAAGCACGGTTATTTGTTGTAGCACACTTATAAGCTAACTTCCTGACAAACATCGTTTTACCCATTCTTCGCATCTCTTCTATCACTACGCTTTGAGCTTCAAGCAAAAGCATCATTTTAGCTATTTCCGTTTCACGACCTACAATTTTTTCATCAGTTATTGTGCCTGATGTGGGGGATATTTTATATGGTTGCATTATTTCTTAATTTTTTGAAATACAAATATACGACAATTTTATCGTACGATAAAATTGTCGTAAGATAAAAATATCGTACATCAATAAGACTTCGATTTTAAGCAAGAAAAACTTACAAAATCTTCACCCCTTTTCCCTGATAATCAGTCAATTGAGTTTCTGTGATAGTATCATCAATTAGCATAATATCAATTTCAGGATAAGAACAAACCACAAAACTTTCGGCGGTATCTAATTTATCTGCCGTTACCAAAGCAATAACTTTTTCTGAAACCTCCGCCATTTTACTTTTCACAACGCTTTCGCCCCAATCGGGCATGGTTACGCCAATCTGGTGGTGCATTCCACAAACACCCAAAAGAAAAATGTCGGCTCTAATCTTACTCAAAAGGGCAATTACTTCCGTTCCGTAGGTATTCTGAGCATCTTTGAAAACTCGTCCGCCCAAAATAAACAACTCAATATTGGGATGTTCACACAGAATTTGGGCTATAGGAATACTGGTTGTGAAGACAGTAGCTTTTAAATCGGGCGACATTAACCGTGCTACTTCCATATTGGTAGAGCCATTATCTAAAAGTATGACTTGTCCATCTTGAAAAAATTGTTGTGCTTTTTGAGCTAAAACCAATTTTTCTTCGTGAGAAATATTGATACGTTCGGACAGTTTATAAGGATTAGGAGATTTGGGAATTGCTCCGCCGTGAACTTTCTTTAACAATCCATTCTCAGCTAATTCATTCAAATCTCTGCGAATGGTGTCATCCGAAACATTCAGAATTTCGGATAATTGCACCGATGAAACCCTTTTATTGGTTTCCAACATTTTTAAAATTATTTGCAGACGTTCTTCTCTGAGCATCATTACGGTTTTTATCGTTTTATTTCACACAAATTTAATAAACAATTTGCAAATATGCGTTTTTATTCGGTAAATTTGTTTCAAGATTTAATAAATCAGCATAAAACCGAAATAAAATGATGATTGAACACGTTGCGATTTGGACACATCAATTAGAAAATCTGAGAGAGTTTTACGTGAAATACTTTCAAGCTCAATCCAATGAAAAGTATGTAAACCCCAAAAAAGAGTTTTCTTCTTATTTTCTCTCATTTGAAACGGGCTGTCGCTTAGAATTAATGCAGATGCCAACTGTCCCAAATAGTCAAAATGATGTTTATCAACAATTCACAGGTTTTGTTCATTTGGCGTTTTCGGTGGGTAGTAAAGAAAAGGTTGATTTACTCACGGAAAGATTAAGGAACGATGGCTTTGAAATCGTTGGTGAACCTCGTACTACGGGCGATGGTTACTATGAAAGTGTAGTTTTAGACCCCGATAAAAATAGAATTGAAATCACGATATAAAACTCTACTCTATTCAACGCATAAAATAGTTTAAAAGAAACGGAATTATCTGCCATAGATAGTTTAGAGCAGAGAATAAAAGAATATTTAATTTTTGAGTACATACTAAAACCAACATAAATTATGCAAAGAATTGCAATTGATATGGATGACGTGATGGCTGAAACAGCCCAAAAAATCATCAATATTGTCAATAATGCCAACGGTACAAACTGGACAAAAGAATCAGTAGGGAAAAATCATCCAGAGTTTAACACCCATTATTTACCACACCGAGACGTTTTATTTGAAAAAGGCTTTTTTAGAGATATTCCTGTGATGGCTGATGCTCAGGAAGTTATCAAAAAACTACACGAAAAATATGAGATTTTTGTGGTTTCAGCAGCCAATGAATTTCCACTTTCTTTGAGTGAAAAACTGGAATGGCTGGAAGAACATTTTCCTTTTATTGGCTGGAAATATACGGTATTCTGCGGACATAAATACATGGTAAAAGCTGATTATTTGATTGATGACCAACCACGTAATTTGGCAACTTTTGAAGGGAAAGGGCTACTTTTCGATGCTCCTCACAACCAAGACATTACCGATTTTCAGCGGGTTCACTCGTGGAAAGAAATAGAGAAATTATTATTATGATGCCGAATAGATTATACGCTCGTACTGCTACCAACGCCTTATTTTTCATCAACGGAATTGACTTTGCCAGTTGGGCATCACGCATTCCAGATGT
>JALONS010000213.1 GCA_025454855.1 Arcicella sp. | reverse complement strand
TACCGATACACTTGCCATTCATCATCCCTTGCAGCGTTCACCTTCGGATTTATTTAAGCCTACTTTTTTTGAAAAGCGAAAAGAGAAAATGGAAGAACGCCTAAAGATATTAGAAGATGCCGATGCCACTACGGTTTATATGAATCGTATTTTCTTTGAAAAATTTGGTTTGACAAATCCCTTAGTTGATTGGTACGGAGGGCTTTTTCCGTTGGTGCTGAAATTGTTAGAGAAGCTCTCAGCCGAACAAATCAGTTTGATAACCTTAGAAATGGCTCGAAATCTTCGTGAAAATGTGCGGGGTTTCCCCGACCTGTTTATGTGGGGAGATGGTGAATATTGTTTTGTCGAGGTAAAATCACCAACGGATAGTTTATCGAATCAACAATTGTTTTGGCAACGCTTTTTTGCCAGTATTAATGTCAATGCGAAGGTTTTGAGAGTAGAATTTCAGAAGACAGTTATCAGTGAGCAATAAACAGTGAGCAGTGAGCAATAATTATTTATACTTAAACGATTGTGTTTTGTAAAAGAGAAGATGTGTAAGTTTTGGTTTTCTAAAGTTTATGTATCCGCTTTTTCGCAAATTGCTTTTTGCTTAGTATTTTATGGAATCGTAAAAATTATACCAATTTTAAAAGAATATTGCGTATCTGAGTCTCAACGGAAGTCGTCGTACAAAACGACGACTTCCGTAAAATACGCATCAAATTTTTAAAATTGGTATTGTTTGTTATGGATGTGTTGCAAAAAAAACAGTTACCAATAAGCAGAAATACATCATTTCTGTTTACTGATAACTGCTAACTGTTCACTGCCAATAGCTGTTACGAATTTGCTCTGGCTAATTGTTTTTGCATCATGGCCTCGTATTTTGAGGCTTCTGGTGCTTTGGCATTCTTCAAGCCATCCACAATGATATTCATTTCATAAAGTGCCGTCTGAATTTCTCTGCTATCACTATTTCGGCGGTCGTTGAGATAATAATCTAAGGCTTTATTATTCCTGTTCATCATCGTATCCGCTATTTGTAGAGCGTTCTTTTTATCACCAACCGCTAAGTATAGAGCTACAAAATTAGCCGATAGTTGGTCGTAAGGAATTACCTTGTCAGGCATTACTTTATTACAATAGTCTAACGCCGCTTTGGCTTTATCCATTTTTCCTTCTCGTACCAATTGGTCAACCAGACGCAAGAATGCCAAACGAGCCGTTACGATGGGTACTTGCAAGTAAAAGTCTGAGTGATAGTACGTTTTAGGATTGTCCAAATCTTTCCAGAACATCTTTTTGGTCAAATTTTCGTACATCAAATCAGCATTTACAAAACCGTCTTTCGCTCCTGGAATTTTCAAAGGCATCAAACGGTAAGCGTATCCTTCTAACTGCATATATTCTTTCAGATTTAGATAACTTGCTGATGGCAAAGTGCTTGCAAAATAGATGGGGCGTTTCCAACCCGTTGCGGCATTCTGTGCAATCATATCTAACTGAGCTAATTCTGGTTTCATGATACCACTTTTACCAGCCGACCAAGCCATTTGGTCAGTTAAGAATGGTTCTAAATCTTTGGGTACAAATCCAGCCTTTTTAACTTCCTCAACGTTAATAGGTAGTACCAAATTTTCAGTTGGTAACGTATTAATCATTGAACCATCTTGTAGCGGTACTTTAATGGCTTCGTTGTTATCTCGTATCAATTTCAAGTATTCTTGTAAGTTGATACCATTCTTTACATTCGGATTTTCATAGTACATAATTTGCTCGTTCAACCCTTCACGCAAAAGGTCTTTGGGCAATGATAACGGCAATCCTTGTGACTCGTAAGTTTTACGTTTCATTTGGTCGATGTACCAGTCTGTTCCCAACAACGAAAGGTTACATACCCGCACGTCAGTACGGAAACCTTCTACTTCTTGTACGTACCAAAGTGGGAATGTGTCATTATCTCCGCCCGTAAACAAGATGGCATTCTTTGCACACGAATTCAACAAGTTTTTAGCAAAATCAATTTGGTGATAACGATTACTACGGTCATGGTCATCATAGTTTTGCTGAATCAAAATCGCAGGAACAACGGCTGTAATTACGGTAGCTACTGCTCCTGTTACCATTGTATTCGATATAAATCTATCTAATAATTCTGCTAATTGCATTACGCCCAAACCAATCCAGATGCCAAAGAAATAAAAAGAACCTACATAAATATAATCACGTTCACGGGGTTCGGTAGGAGGGGAGTTTAAGAAAACTACCAATGCCAAACCCGTGAGCAAGAACATCAGTGTAGTAGTCAAGAAATCATGCTCATTTTTACGAACTAACAACACAAAACCCAGTAATCCCAAAATCAATGGAAGCCAGTAGTAATTGTTATGAGCTTTATTTTTAGCGATGGCTTCGGGTAATTCTCCTTTACGGGTGTAATCTATTACGCCAGCATCTTGAACGTCGCTTTCACGTCCCACAAAATTCCAGAGTAAATAACGCATATACATATGTCCCATTTGGTGAGTAAACATAAAGCGAAGGTTATCACCAAAACTCGGTTTCTCGCCCGATGCTAATCCTAACATTTCTTCGTACAATTGGATATGTTGGGGTGCACTGCTATATACACGGGGCAAAAGCATCTGCCCGTCTTTTGAATAAATTAATTTCTGTTTGTGGTCATACACTTCGTATTTACCATCCTTCATTTTGTAAACGGGTGCTCCTTGCTCTACGCTCTCTACCGTTCCTGTGTAGATAGGACCATACAATAATGAACGCTCACCGTACTGTTCACGTTTTAGGTATTTTACAAAATTTAAGATATTACTGGGGTCATTTTCGTTGATGGGCGTATTATACGTAGAACGTACCAAAGCCAAACTGTACGATAAATAACCAATCAGAACGAAGACCAATGAAAGTAAACCAATATTTAAGTTTACTTTTTGTTTTTGAATAGAATAACGAACTCCCCAAACGATAGCTCCGATAAATAAAATCAAGAACACCGCTACTCCTACGCCATAAGGTAAGCCAAGTCCGTTGGTGAAAATTAATTCAAATTGGAAAGCAATCGAAGGAATACCAGGAATGATAAATGAGTTGATAATTCCCAAAATAATTAATCCAGCAAATAAGGCAATAAAACCACCTTTGTAAGTAGGAACGGGGTTTTTCTTGAAGTAATACAATAATGCCAAAGCAGGTACTGTTACCAAGTTCAATAAGTGAACACCAATGGAAAGCCCAACGATATAGGCAATCAAGATTAACCAACGATTAGCGGCAGCTTCGTCTTCAATCAACTCCCACTTGAATGCCGCCCACACTACTAAAGCCGTAAAAAATGACGACATAGCATAAACCTCTGCCTCAACTGCCGAGAACCAGAACGTATCTGAGAAAGCATAAGCTAACGAACCTACCACTCCTGCCCCGAGGAGCGTTAGCGATTGCCCTTTTGAAAGTGCTGCAAAGGGTTTGTTATATACTTTTCGTCCAATCAAAACGATTGTCCAGTGCATAAACAAGATAGTAAACGCACTTGAAAGCACCGACATCATGTTTACCCAGTAAGCCACTTGGGTAACATCTGAACCCGCCAACATAGAAAACAATCGACCTAATAACAAGAAAAGGGGAGCTCCAGGAGGGTGCGGTACTTGAAGTTTGTAGGCACAGGCAATAAACTCACCACAGTCCCAAAAAGAAGCAGTACGTTCAACTGTTGCGGTAAAAACGAATAAAGAAATAGCAAATACGACCCAACCCGTAAGGTCATTGATTCTTTTAAAATTGTTCATTGAGGATTTATTTGTTGGTTTGAGCAATGAGATTTGAGCCATGAGTGATGATGAAACACTACTTCAAAACTCATTCAAATATCTGATTCAACAAGTTTATAATTTTGGAAAAACGTAAAGAGAATTCGGAGGCAGTAGATAATAGGAAGTGGCTATTTTCTTGTATTTTTAATCCATATTCCTTCATCCACAATTCCTAACCCCTAAACAAAATGCAATAATATTACCAAAAATACAAAATAGCTTTGGCTTGTGAAGAATGGGGGTGTTAAAATGTGTTAATTAGAGAGGATTTTAACATTTTTGTTTTATTATTCTGTTTTCAACGAATCAATAATAAATTGAATGATGGCTAAAATGTGAGGTAAATCATCTAAATAATAGCGGTCTTCATCTACCCAAAAAGTATTTTCTTCTAATTTGATAAATCGCCAAACTTCACCCGTAGTTACACAACCATAAATGACAGGAATGGCTTTTTCTTCTGATTTATTAAGTAACTGAGCCCCTACCATTTGAGCAATACATTGTGGAATACCCAATTTAATATCATTGTCTTTTGCTTCCACTAAACAGAAAATTGGGGATTGGATTTCATCACTTTGGATGGTTTTACTCAAAATAAAATCACATTCACCATTCAGCCCCAGTTCAAAATTTACGTCAAGTCTTGCTCCTGAATAAATCGCAAAACTATCATGATTTCTGATTCGAGTTTCTAACAAAACAGGTGATACGATGGATTCTGAACGTGATTTTTCACTCGTAAAGGCAATTTTCAAAGAATTAGAAAGCGTAAATGATAGCCAATCTGATGGATTGATGCCAGCCATTCCTTCAAACAATTTTTCGCTCTTTTCTACAAGGTTAAATTGTTGTTTTAATTTCTTTATGGTAAATTCCCTATATGGCATCTTGTTTTCAAGTTAATAACTGCTTACTGATAACTGAATCAAAGTCCCTCAAATTGTCTCAAAAAGCGAACATCATTTTCGGTAAATAATCGTAAATCTTTGATTTGATATTTTAACATTGTAATTCGTTCAATACCCATCCCGAAGGCAAAACCTGTGTATTCTTGAGAATCTATGCCGCAGTTTTCCAGTACGTTGGGGTCTACCATTCCCGAACCTGCAATTTCTACCCAACCTGTGTATTTACAAACATTACAGCCTTTTCCTTTACAGATAAGGCAAGTAATATCAATTTCTGCCGAAGGTTCAGTAAATGGAAAATACGAAGGACGATACCGTACTTTAGTATCTTGCCCGAACATTTCTTTGGCAAAGTAGTAAAGCGTATCTTTCAAATCCTTGAAACCTACATTTTTGTCCACATAAAGCCCTTCTACTTGATGAAAAAGACAGTGAGCCCGTGCCGAAATAGCTTCGTTACGATACACTCGCCCTGGCATAATTGAACGTAAAGGAGGTTTTTGGTTTTGCATCAAACGAATTTGAACGTTTGACGTATGCGTGCGTAAAAGCATATCGTCCGAAACGTTACCACCTTTCTTTTCGATGAAAAAAGTATCTTGCATTTCACGAGCAGGGTGATTTTCTGCAAAATTTAGTGCAGTGAAATTATAAAAGTCTGATTCGATTTCAGGACCATCCGATACGTTGAAACCCATTTTGGCGAAGATTTCAATGATTCTGGCACGCACCAACGTAAGTGGGTGAATGGTTCCGTTTTCGTTGGGAATATTGGGCAAAGTTAGGTCAAATTCAATGGCTACCGATTTATCAGCAGAGGCTTCCATCAAAGCCTGAAACTCATTGAATTTATTTTGAGCGGCTTCTTTCAAAGCATTTAGTTCTTGTCCAATGGTACGGCGGTCTTCTTGCGGAACATTTTTTAGTCCGTCGAAAAGGTCGCCGATTACGCCCTTACGCCCTACGTACGCAATACGAAATGCTTCGAGCTGTTCTTTATTCTCAATCGTAAAATCAGCAATTTGCTGGTGTATTTGTTCAATCTGGTTTTGCATAGTGCAAAATTAATGATTAGAAATTAGTGATTAATGATTAATGATTAGATTTTTCATCTGATTATGATATTTAGTTATTTTCAATGGTATCAGATTGCGACGCATAGTCAGAACGCCTCGGGCAACGGTTGCAATCATTTCTTTTGATGTTAAAGTTTTTTGAGATGGGCGTTTCATACAATCTTACATTCAAACAAAAAAGGTGAGCCTTCTCGACTCACCTTTTACTATTTTACTACTATTTTCTTCTTCAATAAAAAGGCTGGAATATTAATTGTTAATCCTTCTATAATTTTCAGACTAATACAAAACCCAAGTATCCTTTGAACCTCCACCCTGAGAAGAATTCACCACTAATGACCCCTTCCTCAACGCTACTCGTGTGAGTCCACCAGGGATAACTTGTACACCATTACCATACAAAATGTACGGGCGTAAATCTACGTGTCGCCCTTCGGCGTGGTCGTCAATCAAGCAAGGAACTCTGGATAACGAAATAGTAGGTTGTGCGATATAATTTCGGGGATTGGCTTTTATTCTCTCCCTAAAGATATTTTGCTCTTCTTTGGTAGATTTTGGTCCAATCAACATTCCATAACCACCCGCTTCGTTGGCTTCTTTTACCACTAATTTCTCAATGTTTTCTAATACGTATTTGCAATCAGATTCTTCTCCGCAGATATAGGTTTCTACGTTTGGAATGATGGCATCTTCACCGAGATAGTATTTGATGATTCTCGGTACGTAAGCATAAATTACTTTGTCATCGGCAACGCCAGTTCCAGGGGCATTAGCCAAGGCGATTCTTCCTTTTTTGTAAGCCTCAAAAATTCCAGGAATACCAATCATTGAGCGTGGATTAAAGGCGAGCGGGTCAAGGAAGGTATCGTCAATTCTTCGATAAATTACATCCACAATCTGAAAACCTTTGGTAGTACGCATTTTCACGTAGCCGTCATGTACCACCAAATCACGAGCATCCACCAATTCTACGCCCATCTGTTGGGCTAAATAAGAATGTTCAAAATACGCTGAATTGTAAATCCCTGGTGTTAATACACAAACAGTCGGATTCGGACGACCCGCAATGTGCTGTAACATTTGGAGTAATTTATTGGGATAATCAGAGATAGATTGTACCCGAGTTTTTCCTAATACTTCTGGAAAAGTCCGCTTCAATAATTCTCGGTTTTCGAGCATATACGACACACCCGACGGACAGCGGAGGTTATCTTCTAAAACCATAAACTTACCATCATCACCCCGAATTAAATCCGTACCTGTAATATGAATATAAATGCCCTTTGGCGGACGGATACCTATACACGGACGCAAGAAATCTTTAGAGGTTTCAATTAATTCACGGGGAACGATACCGTCTTTTAAAATCTTTTGGTCGTGGTAAATATCGTCCAAAAACATATTCAAAGCCGTTATTCGCTGAATCAGTCCTCGTTCGGTACGTTTCCAATCTTCAGCTTCAATCACCCTCGGAATAATATCAACGGGCATAATGCGTTCAGTACCTTCATTCTCTGAATAGACATTAAACGTAATTCCCATTGCCATCAATGAGCGTTCGGCGGCTTGATGGCGACGAATAAATTCTTCTATTTTTAATTGTTCGGCACGCTCTTTAAATGCTTCGTATCCTAAGCGTACATTACCTTGTGCATCAAACATTTCCTTCGGTTTGATAGTTCTCAAAACTGAAATTCATAGGCTTTATAAATTTTACTTGTTCTTGTAATTTAGTAGATTTATGGTGTTTTACAAAATTTAATAGGGAAGTAACATTTAAAAAAACTTGATTTTATTGAAATTGAGTGGAATTACTTAGAATAACGGGCTTTTGCCACGAAGGCACTGGTTCAAGCGTCCTCGCTTGAACTACTCGTACGTAAACATTGGAACTGGGTAAGGATTATTAAAATAAAAGTTCAAGCGAGGACGCTTGAACGAGTGTGAGTAAATAAAATCAATTATCTTAGTATGCAAAAATGGCAAGACTAGATTTCTTTCACGATAATATCAAAAATGCTTTGATAAAAGACGGCTGGGTAATTACGGACGACCCTTTGGATTTGACTATTGGAGAAGTAGAATTATTAGCTGATTTAGGTGCTGAGAGAGTTATTGGAGCAGAGCGTAATAATGAGAAAATAGCCGTA
>JALONS010000212.1 GCA_025454855.1 Arcicella sp. | reverse complement strand
AAATATGGTATTTTGAATACTTTTTTGATTACGCCACAAACGGCTGAAAGCAGAATCCGCCACATTGATAATATTTCAGAAGGATTTATTTACATGGTTTCTTCTGCGAGTACAACTGGGGCAAAGTCCAATATTTCAACCGACCAAGAGGCGTATTTTGCCCGTGTCAATGCGATGAATTTGAAAAATCCTCGTCTGATTGGTTTTGGCATTTCTGATAGTGAAACTTTCAAAAAAGCCTCTTCACACGCTGCTGGAGCAATTATTGGTAGTGCTTTTATTAAATTATTGGGACAATCGAACGATTTAGAGCAGGACATTAAAGCATTTATTAGCAGTGTAAAATCCTAAATCCTAACCATTCATTCATGCAGTATTTTCTCATTCTTTTGGCTTTTTTGTGCGGAGCAGTTTTCCCTACGCAAGCAGGACTCAATGCTAAAATGACCAAATTAGTTGGGCATCCCGTTTTGGCGGCTTTTTTCTCCTTCCTTACGGGGCTAATTGGTCTGATGGTTTACGCTTTGGTTGCTCGCATTCCTCTGAATACGCTCGCTGAATGTAAGAACGCTCCATGGTATGTCTGGTTGGCGGGTTTATTGGGGGCTTTCTACGTGAGTACCGTTATTGTACTGATGCCACGCTTGGGTTTTGCCCTTACTTTTGGTTTAATTGTAGCAGGACAAATGTGTATTTCTATTTTGTTTGACCATTACGGTATTTTAGATACGCCCGTCCGAGAAATTTCTTTTGGTAGAATAATTGGAGCAGTTTGTTTGGTGGTGGGTGTTGTTTTAATTCGTAAATTTTAGTTTTAATCTAATGCAACCTATGTTGAAAGACTTGCATCTAATAATTGTAATTCTCGTTTGAATTAATTCCAATAACTAAAACCGTGCATCGCACTACAATTATGAAAACTTCACTCCTCTTTCCGTTATTTGCTATATTAGCATTCTGTTTTTCAGAAACTTACGCTCAATCTGAGGAAATCCGCAAGGTTAGTAACTTCAAAGCTATTCATATCTCAAGTGGCATTGATTTGTATCTGAAACAAGGCATTACAGAGTCGGTTAGAGTAGTGGCAGATAAAGACCAAATGGATAAAATCGTGACTGAAAATGAAGGAGGTACACTAAAGATTTATGTAGAATCTTCCAACAGATGGTTCAATTTTGATTGGCGAAAATCCAAAACAATGAAGGTTTATGTCACGGTAAAAGACCTAAATAAAATCTCAGCTACGGGTGGGTCTGATGTTTATACTGAAGGAAAATTAGATTTGATTAAATTAGAAGTAAAAGCCACTGGAGGCTCTGATATTAGACTTACTCTGGATACCGACGAACTCTCTTGCGAAACAACGGGAGGCTCTGATGTAATTTTGGCAGGAACGGCAACCGTTTTCAAAGCTGCCTCAACGGGCGGTAGTGACCTCAAGGCCAGCAACCTACGCACCAGTTTCTGCTCAGTATCCTCTACGGGTGGTTCAGATGCTTACGTATGGGCTGAAAAAGAAATCAGTATCTCAGCAACGGGTGGAAGCGATGTTTATCATAAAGGAGGGGCAAGAGTGGTAAAATCAAGCTCAACGGGTGGCTCAGATATTCACAAACAGTAGAAACTAAGTGAAAAGCGATTTGTGAAAAAGCGAACAACTATACTCAAAAGGCACTAAGTTGTAAAGGCACACAGGCACAAAGTGTTAAAAATAAAACCTGTTATATGGAAGATGATAGAGAATTTATTCGGAAGAATTATTCTCTATCATTTAATTCTACACATCTACTCTTCGTAATAATACCCAAAAATTATATCCATTTCATCTTCGGAAGTTAAACCAAAAGATATTTTTTGGTTGGATGTGTTATTATACGTAACGATGGAGGTCAATCCTTCTCCTTTTTTCAAGGAAATAGGGCTTGTAAAATTTTTAACTAAAGGATGCTCCCAATCTAAGTTTTCGTAAACTGTTTCTCCGTCTCGTGTTCCTCCTTTTATCTTAATCACAAACTTCTCTCCGTACTTGTGTGTATGAGAGGTAAGCATCACTATTTTAACGTTGGTATTGAAGGTAAAATCTTTGGTGACAGTGGTTTTTGCATTGGGCGGAAGGCTGAAACTGGTATTGTTAAAATCAATGGTTTTTACAACATATTTTACTTTAGCTTTTTCGGTAGTATAAAGATTGACGTAGTTTTCGCCGTACAAAATTCCATTGGTCTTGTTAAAATAATGAGGGTTTAAATCCATTGAATAATTGGCTGGGAGCAACAGGGCTGTTCCTTCGGGAAACACGTAGTCTTGATTAGCTTGTGTACCTCCGCCTAAAAATACATGGTTCGACATTTGAAGAAATGTCAGTGCATTTAAACTATTATCTGAATTTCGTAAATCTCTCACTTCGTCAATCGTAGGCAATGTGTTCTTATTTCTAAAATCATACAAAACCATGTGATGGCTATTGGGGCGAGACTGAAATTTTAGGCGATTCACATAAATATCCGTTGTATTTCCGATGTTCCTTCTTACAAATAACTCCCTCTCGAAATTAGCTTGAACGGTAAATTTATCCACCTTCAATTGAAACCCATTTACGCCTTCATCTTTGGGTGATTTTATGGGTTTAAAATCATCATTAGTAGATACACTGGGTGTTTTATCATCTAAAAGTTTAGCATCAACTACTTCCCCTGTTTTCGGAGCTCCTGCTTCAATCCAACGACGCACAAATTCAATTTGTCCTACCGTAAGGGCTATACTTCCCAAGGGCATTGGCGAGCCGTATTGTTTCCCACCGTGATGAGAGGCATCCCAATTGAGTTTATGGTAAAAAAGGCTTTCCAAAGATTTAAAGGCTTTTACCCTCAAATGTCCATCGGCTTTTGAAAGAAGATTAACGGGAACAACTCCCACTAAATTTTGGTAAGCAACTGATTTTTCCAACACTAATCCGTGTTGTTTGAAAGAGGCATCAGTAGTAGAAGCGTGGCAACCCGACGTGGCACACGTAGGCGTGAGGATTCGGTCTTGTATCAAACCAAAACTTGATGCTACCACTGGCTCGGCTGGTGTATCAATAGAGTTTTTCGAGCAGGCTGTTATCAACAAAAACGCTCCTGAAAGAATAAAAATAGTTTTATAAAATGTCTGTTGCATGATAGAGTCGGTGATGATACACGCTAAATTAGATACACCTATCCCCAAAAAGTTTAATTTTGAGAATAGGCGTATCTAATTTACGACAAATAATGAGGAAAATCCCCTCATTATTTCCAATACTTTTATAAACTCACAGAACTCATTTTTATTGTATTTTTTTTGTTGGGCTGTTTTACTTCAAAAGCTACAATGAGTTGATTATCAATCACTAAACCCGTTGCGTTTGTTCCATTTGCTGATTCTTTCAAAAAAGTAACCTCCGAAACTTTATCTGCCGTTACTTTTCTGTAAGCGATTTGTGAAATATTATTTTCTTGATTTTGCTCCCAAAGTAACGCTACATTCTGAGCTGAACTTGACAAAAAGGCATTTTTAGCTCCTGACGAATTCAAGACAAATAATTGTTTACCTTCTTGGGTTACTAAACGAATACCGGGTTCATTAGCCGCCCCCGAAAACCAAGCAACCAAAGCACTTTTCCCGAAAGTGGTAGAAGTTGCTCCGTTGTGCGGACAACCATTGATTTGCCAGTTATCACTGTGAAGAATTTTAGAAGGGGAGAAAGTTTCAGCGTTATCGGTTGAGGTCATCCGAGCAATATCTCTGATGTTGTCATTGTTATCACGGTAATATACATTTAAAGCTCCGCTTTCATCTACCAAAAGACTAATATTACAACAATCACATACAACAGCATCAATGAGTTTTTCGGGTTGAAAAATTCCCTTCTTGGTTATGGCAATGCGTAAGTCTCTCTCTTCGTGTTTAGTACTACCTTTCACATCCTTTAAGTACGCAACCGCCACTTCATCATTAGCCATCAAAACGGCATCAAAAAAACCTCTCATGATTCCTTTGGTGGGGTCGGTATCCACGGGCTGGGGCTTCGTCCAGGTGTTTCCGCCATCGGTAGAAACACAATACACAATTTCAGCGGCACGTCTGCCAACTCCAGGCGTTGAAGTATCAGGACGATTAGAGAAAACTGCCACGAGCGTACCATCCTTTTTAGTTAAAACTTTGGCTCTCATCAAACGGCTGTTATTTACGCCTGCTCCTGCATAAATAGTTTTTTTCTCCGTGAAAGTCTTACCGTTATCACTTGAAAATGCTAAACAGAAAGCGGTAATACCTTGATTGTCCTTTTCTGTCCACGATAGTAATACCTCTCCCTTGGGCGTTTTCGTAAATAAGGGCATCGAATAGGCTTTCGTGGTGTCATCTAAAATAGGTTTTGCAAAAGCAGCCATACTGGTAAAAAGAATGGCAATAGCAATACTGAAAAGATTTTTGTTCTTATTCATTTTAAAAAGTTTTGGTTAAAATATCAGAATTTTATTAGCAATAAGCGAAGTAAGGTTTACGAAAATGAATATATAAACTACTGAAAACAAATAATTTATACTGTTTTCTTTGATTTGTAAACCTTAGCATCTCGAATGTATAACACAAGAACGTTTAGAATGATTCTAAATTGTGTGCATTGTTTTGTAATTCTTCGTTAGGAATGTTTCAAGCTA
Source organism: Arcicella sp. (assembly GCA_025454855.1). Taxonomy (GTDB): domain Bacteria; phylum Bacteroidota; class Bacteroidia; order Cytophagales; family Spirosomataceae; genus Arcicella. The sequence goes on along the minus strand of JALONS010000212.1, from coordinate 10,152 downwards.
AAGGAATAAAAACCTCTCCCCCACTCAAAATCCGAGCCGTGCGGATAACACCCGATTGAAGAACTTGAATTTTGGGTTTGGGATTTTGAATTGATTCTGTGACCATTTTGTATTCAAGACTTACGGTAAACTCACCCGAAGGATGTTCAACAGAAATTTGAGATTTTTGATTTTCACTTTCTGATTGATTCTCTTTTATACGTTCTAAATTCGTAAATCCAAAATCTGAAATTAGAGTGGCTGTGGCTACCGAAACGGCGGCTAAAACGCCAATAGCTTCATGAACCACGTGTGGGATGAACATTCGAGTATTGATAGCACCACCGTTTTGTGGGGGTGACACCAAACACATTTTGGGGATGGTTTGGTCTTTTACATCGCCCAAATTCATCAGAAAACCTGCTTTCAATCTGATAGCCTCAATTTTTTGTTTTAAATCTTCATTGGCTTCTAATACTTCTTTGCTTTCATTGCCTATCAAACCAAAATCAGCGGCTCGCATGATGACAATCGGCATTCCATTGTCAATGCACGTGGTTTCTATTCCATTGATAATATCTTTTACGTTTCCTGTCGGGAGCAACGCTCCGCAAGTAGAACCTACGGTTTCGAGGTAATTACAGATGATTGGGGCAGAAGTACCTACTACGCCATCTACTTTGGCTTCGCCTTTGGTTTCAATAATGCCGTTGGGCGTTTGCACAATTACCTCACAAATTCCACCCGTGTTTACGATATTTATTTTGGCGGAAGTTGTTGGGTGGGTAGCTTTTATCATGCCCGTTTCGATGGCAAACGGTACGATTCCCGCTAAAATATTACCACAAGTTTGAGTAGTGGAAACTTTACCTTTGCCAACCACTACTTGTACGAAAAGATAATCTAAATCTGCCGAAGGATTTTCTGATTTACCAACGATTGCCACTTTACTGGTCAGCGAAGTGGCACCGCCCAAACCATCAATTTGTCGGGGGTCGCCTTCGGTAGTGCCTTCCATTGCCAACAGCAATATTTTATTTCTTTCTTGCTCATCGATTGGTAAATCGTCAGCTTTGAAATAAAGCCCTTTTGATGAACCTCCTCTGATTTGATAATATGGAATGGTTTTTTGCATATAGACTCAAAAAATGATAGATTTGAGAAAATTATTTATCAAAATGGCTTACAGAGATTTTACTTTTTCTAAGTTAGAACAAGACTTTCAGATTCGTCAAGCAAGAAAATCCTTGTTTGATGTAAAAAGTATCGCTTTCGTTGAGCCTTCCGATTGGTTATTGACAACTTTGCGTAGGGCAAAAACGATGCCCTTACGCTCTGAAAAATCACGTTCAGAAAACTTAATTTCTCCAATTATTAATGAAGTCAGACAGAATAATATAGATACCATTGAAGTATTTTCTGGCGAAAATCTCAACGCTGATGCTAAAGCTAAACTCAACGGTGAAGTTGATTTTATATTCGTTCATTTCCCTCAATCTGCCGAGATTAGAGAACCTATTTTTAATGTAACCGAAGCCAAACGAGGAGCCGTTGAAGACGGTTGGGCTCAATGTGCAGCTCAAATGTATGGTGCAAGAGTTTTTAATCAAAAACACAACAATCCTATCAAAAATATTTATGGTGCAGTAAGTAATGGATACGACTGGCAATTTTTGTCTTTGGAGGATAACTATATCTTTATTGATGATTCTGTTTATACCATTGATAATATTCCTCAACTTTTAGGAATACTCCAGTTTATTGTAGATAAATACCGCTAATCTCTCTGCTCAATTTTTCCAAATTATTTCTCGTTCCTTTAGTTACAATTGGCTCAATATTCTGACTTTCAAGCATTTCTATCACGGCTTCCATTTCGTGCATTCTACGCACGGCGTGGGTTCTACTGCCCTCCACAAATCGGTCAATTAATTCATCATTCCCACCAATCAGAGAACTGATTTGTCCACGAATGTAACTTTCCATTCCGAAGGCTTCGCCTGCTTCCATTGCTTCACAAACGACTGCCGCAATGCCTTTATAGACAATCGAACGCAACAGTTTTCGGGTAGCCGCATCACCAATTTTTCCATTTTCAACCATCGAAATATCTAAATTCAATGGTTTTATTTTTTCCAGAAATTCAGCTGTATTTTCTCCCGAAGCCAGCAAAGGCGTGAAGATTCCCTTGGGTGGAACGGGTGCCATAATTGCCAAATCTATCACTTTCACACCCGAAGGTTTTAAAATTTCTGCAATTTTCCTCTTTTTTTCTGGCCCCGAAGTATTCATTTCACAGAAAAACTGATTTTCACTCAAGAATGGAGCAATTTCTTCGGCAATCTCTATTGAAACTGCTGAAAGATTTGCTGAGAAAATTATATGAGAATTTTTTACTGCTTCGGCATTGCTGCTTTTTAACTCAATAGCATTATCTAACTTTCTAATCGGATTTGGGTCAAACCCAACTACTTCCACACCTAATTTTACTAAATCATTGGCAAAATGGCTTCCTGCTTCGCCTAAGCCCAATATTGCAATTTTCATTTATTTATTATTTTTGACGGATTGGCAATCCATCCTACCAACCAAATTTTTCTCTCCAACCGTAAATATCAATCGAAACCCTGCCTTTACGAAGTTCTTCACGAGTACGTTCTTCTTTAGCTTCTCGGGCTGCTGCTTTTTCGATGGTTTCTTCTATTTTGTTTTGAGGAACTATCACTACACCATCACGGTCGCCCACCACAATATCCCCCGAATTTATCAGTACATCGCCAATAATAATAGGTTCGTTAAGCGTTCCATCTCCATGATTTGATGGCTTCAATATCATCGGCATCACGCACGCAAGCGTCTATCACTAAGCCGTTTATACCTTTGGTTTTTGCTCCCAAACTCATTAAATCTCCCCAATACCCCGCTTCATAAAAACCCGAACAATTAACAATCAGCACATCTCCTGCTTGGGCGTAGGCGTAGGCACGATGCAACAAAACGTTGTCTCGGGGCATGGTTTGAACCGTGTAGGCTGGTCCGCATACCTTCATCTCTTTAGCAATCGGTTTTATTGCCGAAGGTAAATAGCCTTTGTTCCCAAGTGCTTCGCAGATGGTAGCTGCAGAGAATGATGAGAGATGAGTGATGAGTGATGAGTCCATTACTTATTCAAGTTTTGTTTTTTTGTTAAAATAGAACTTCTAATTATTCTCATAATTTCTTGAGCATCACTGCTTATTGATTCAAATTCTGCTTGCTTTAAGAAATTTGTTGCTTGTAAAAGTTCGAGCCAATAAATGGTTTCTGCTATCTCTTTTTGGGCAATAGAAAGTTTATGAATAAAATCTAAACCACTTTCGGCATTTGTAGCTTCACGAACCATTGCCCCTGGATTTGTACCACACCGCAAAATTTGCTTACTCATTACAAACTCTTTTTTATCATCAATTAAAAATTTGTACAGATTGACAATACGAATAGAAAAACTAAGTGTTTTCTCTTCTAATATCCCTTTTTTTTGCATAATTAAATAATTACGATTTTTTTGAATTACAATTTATAAATAAAGTGTTGATTATCAACTGTTTATTCGTCATCAAGGTGTCGATTGAATTTCAAAATCTACTTAATCTATCTCTCATCATTCATAATTCATCTCTCATTTAAAATATCGAATCAGTTACCCTCGGTAAATGGTTTTGAAAAGCCTCCGCAAATTTCACCTCTTTTTTACCTGATATTCTACGGGCATGGTTGGCTCTTCTTCCGCCTAATTCGGTGTAATATTCTACCAAATATTTTTGAGCTCCCATGCAATTCATGGCGGCTATTTTCTTTTCAAAAACCGTTGAAATATCAATAAAGGTATCGGGTTTGAAATCGCAAATTTCGGGTTGATGTGGCTCAAATGAGTACCACATTGGCGGGTCAATATTCTTAAAAGCACTGGCTACACCTGCCCCACAACTCAATAATCTTGCTCGTTCGGTAGCTTGATATGCCAACGGATGGTCGGGATTGAAAGGGTCTTTAGCAGTGTGTGTCAAGATAACGGTTGGTTCAAAATCACCAATAATTTTGGTTAATTGGGCAATCCTTTCATCTGAAATCAGCATTGGGTAGTCGCCCCAGTCTAAAAACATAATGGGCGTTCCGAAAATATCGGCGGCTTCTTGGGCTTGTGCCTTGCGTATTATTTTTACACTTTCTTCGCTTCGGTTTGGGTCTTCTTTCCAAAGTTCACCCGATTCGCCTCTTTCACCAAAAGAAAGACAAACAACCAAAGTCTCTGCTCCTTGTTCTACACTTTTTGCGATTGTACCTCCGCTTCGCCAAACAAAATCGGCTGAGTGGGCAGAGATGACAAGAAGCCTGTTGAGTGATGAGTGTTGAGTGTTGAGAGATGAGTTTTTATTTTTCATTAATTTTCAAATTTTGCTTTCTTGTTAAAATAGAACTTCGTAACAAACGCATAATTTCATCAGCATCTTTACTGATAGACAGAAATTCTATCTCATTTATATAATTTGTAGCACGTAATAATTCGAGCCAATAACCTGTTTCTGCAATTTCTTTTTGGGCAATTGCTAATTTATGAATAAAATCAATTCCACTTTCTGCATTTGCAGCTTCTCTAACCATAGCTCCAGGATTTGTACCGCAACGAAGAATTTGTTTACTCATTACAAATTCCCTTTTTTCATCATTTAAATATTTATAAAGATTGACGATTCTGATAGAAAAAGTCAAAGTTTTGTCTGATAAAACACCTTTTGATTGCATAATTTATTAATTCATATTCACCGAAATTCATCACTCATCGTTCATCACTCATCATTATTTCAACTCCTCTGGCATCGGATTCCCTCGTGTATGAAAACTCTCAACGGTTTTTAGCCCCCATGCTTGTCCTTTCATGCGTTCTTCTTTGTTCCATATTACGGTTTCATAATCAGGGTCGAGAATTAAACGTGCCGTAGCATTCGCTACTTCAATTCTGTTACCCCCAGGTTCGTACATATACAAAAAAAATGTTTGTTGAATAGCGTGTTTATGGGGACCCGTTTCTATGAAAATACCATTTTCTAAAGCAATATCAGCAGCAATCAAAATCTCTTCTCGGCTATTGGTGGCAAAGGTTAAATGATGTAAACGTCCGTTCAAACCGCTGTGGTCTTCTGTAATTGCTAAATCATAAGATTTATTATTGACCGAAACCCACACCCCTTTTGGTCCGTCTTCAAACTCAATTCTTTCGGTATTTCTACCACCTAAAATGCCAAATTGAAAATCAGCAAATGCTTGAATGTCTTTGGCTAAAAGATTCAGGTGGTCAATACGCCGAACGTTTGCTCCACGAGCAGGATATTTACTTGCCGTATTTTTAAGGGCAGACTGCATATCTCCTTCGGCTTTATATTTATTCGTATCGAAATAAATTTCGCATTGATGACCATCAGGATAACGGAAACGATAGGCTTTACCGTAGCCACATTCGTGGTCTGTCCAGCCAATGCCCAAACCTGTGGTTTCGATGGCTTTTACACGGGCTTCGAGGGAATCCTGACTCCTTGCTCGCCACGCAAAATGTCCGATTCCACTGTGTTTATGGGCAGTCAGTTTGAGGCTGTGATGTTCGTAATCATCGTATGCCCGTAAATACGCTGAATCGCCATCAGTTTCCGTAACGTACATACCGAGAATGTCGGTAAAAAAACGAATGCTTTCATCTAATTTCGGTGTAAGTAACTCTACGTGAGCCAAATGGGCGAGTTCCCATGTAATATCCATAATGTTTAATGGTTAATGATTAATGCGTAATGTTTAAGGATTAATTGTTTAACACTGCTGATTGACCATCAGACATTACTCATTTCGCATTATTAAGATTTTTTCTCCTTGTTATTATTGAGCTTTTGATTAATTTAATTATTTCAACAGCATCAGAATTTAGAGATTCAAACTGACTTTCAGTTAAATAGTTGGTTGCTTTCATCAATTCAAGCCAATACATAGTTTCATCTATTTCTTTCTGGGCAATACTTAACTTATGAATAAAATCAGACCCACTCTCAGCATTTGCTGCCTCTCTGACCATTGCACCTGGATTTGTTCCTGAACGTAGAATCTGTTTACTCAGTACCAATTCTTTCTTTTCTTCTGTTAAAAATTTATGAAGATTAACTATCCTTACGGCAAAATCAAAAGACTTTTCTCTTAAAATATTTCGTTTAGTATCCATAATTAATTGTTACGCAAACATCGTTAAACGTTACTCATTACGCATTAAAGAATCTGTCCACCTGAACAATTCTTCCAAGTCATAATCGCCACTATGGGTTTTATCCCACGGGAGAGCGAAATCAATTTTGAATCCTTTATTTTGTAGCGTTGTTGCCAAAATTACAGGAACAGCAAAGCCCGTATCTCGGTCTTTTGCCCCATGTCTGACTCTCCAATTCTGAGCAGTTTTGGCAGATTTATCTCCTATATAATTCATCGGATTCATCATTTTTATGATTTGCTTATCTGCAACGGTCGCATTGGGGTCTTTTGAGTTTTTATAGGCATATTTGGTAAAATGACGATTATCAATGGTTGATGTTCCGAAAAGGTTATTTTCAAACGATTTATTATCCAAGGCATCGAAAGCAGGGGGTGTTTTCATGCGTTCGAGATAAATCATGTAGCCATCAAAGTCTATCGACACAACCTTATTACCTTCAATTTTCAGGAAATTATGTTTTGATAAATCTATCCCCGTATCAAGTGCTTTTTGGGCTGAAGCCACTATGTAGGATTGTACCAATTCTTTAAAATTCCCACTACCTTGAGCATCTAAATTCAACTTTTTACCCGCTTCATTTTTCAGATTTAAACTATTCAAATATTTCGGAAAAGCGGCTTTTAAGTCATCCGAAACTTTGATTGATTCAGCACTTAATTCGCCCGATTTTCCCCTAAAATTAAAACTACGAATCTTATTTAACTGCCATTCGTAGGCCATATCGGCATTTTCGAGATTGATGATGGGACAGTAAGCAGAAACGGCAAAAATATTATCAGAGGTTTTAGCAGCACCAATTTCGTTTAAATAGGGTTCATAATCTGGGTGATTGCCCGTTGCCCCCAAAAGCGTGGACATTGCTCCGCCTGCACTCGTGCCGTTTGAGATAATTTTATTGGCATCACCCGCCATTAGTTTATCGTTAAATTTGAGATAACGAACAGCCGCTTTTAAATCTACAATACCTGCTGGGGCTTTGCCTATATTACCGTTAGCGTTTTTATTGATTCGTCCTCTCGCACCTGCCGAAGCCACAATATAGCCTTTTGATAACGCCATAATTACGGCATTACTCGGTGGACCACCCATGCCACCGCCTTTTTGGGGTGAATTGATAAAAGTAGCGGGCTGGGCGGGCATATAGCCACCCACACGATTCGGGAAAAATATCGGGGCGGTTTCAGCAGAATATCCGTTTATTTTTTCGCCGTTAAAATACGCTTCGGGAATGTAAACATTCATTATTTGCTGAGTAGTATCTATTGGATTTGCTACGTAAATGATACGCTCAAAAGCCCGTACTTTAATGGTTTTTCCTTGAAAATCTTGCGTTTGAGTGGTGAATTTTGAGGGATTAAAACTCAGCGAAATACTATTTTGAGCTATCGTGAAATGTTGCAATAGTCCCAAACAACAAATAAGAGCAATGCTTTTCTTCATTATATTTTAGATTTTTATCTTGTCTTGATTGTTAATAATACCAACCCCGCCAGAATAGGAGGAATGGCAAATATGATAAAATTGATGGTCATGGATAAACCCATGCCTATCAGCACACCACCCACGAGTGGACCCACAACCGCCCCTATGCGTCCTACGCCCACGGCACCGCCTACCCCCGTAGCCCGAATTTCGGTGGGATATAAACGAGCTGCCAAACTGTACATACCAACGAATCCGCCTTGAATACCAAAACCTATCAAACCAAAAAGTGTCAAAATCAAGAAAGAGTCTTTGAAGAAACCGAAAACAACCATCAACAGGGAGGTGATAAATAAGTAAACAAAAATTGTTTTTGACAGCCCAAACCTACTTGAAAAGAAACCCTGAGAAACAATACCGAGAAAAGCTCCTAAATTGAAAACCGTACCCGCATAAATGGCTAATTCAACGGATAAACCCGTGGCAGAGGCTAATTTGGGTATCCAAGTAGTGAGAAAGTATAAAGTGGCGAATGCCATAAATATGGCTATCCAAAGCCCAATGGTTACTTTTTTGTATTCAGTGGATAATAAATTGATGACCGATGTTTTACCTTTTGTAGTGACTTCATTTAAAAAATCGCTTGATTCTTTTAGAAAGAAATAGACAATAGGTAAGGTAATAAGTGAGGTAATACCTGCCACTTTGAAAATACTTTGCCAACCGTACAGCGGAATAATTTTTGCGGCAACCAAGCCCGCCAATACTGCCCCAATCGGATAACCTGACATCACGAAACTCACCCAAAAATCTTTGGTGGCTTTCGGAGCATTTTCGGCGGTTAAAGTAGCGGTACTTGCCAACATTCCGCCAATACCGATTCCACTGATTACTCTAAAAAACATGAGTGTTTCCACTGAATTTGTCCAAGCCGTTCCGAATACACTAATTCCCATCAAAAAATTACATAAGATTATCATGGCTTTTCGCCCGAATTTGTCTGCTCTGGGAGCTAAAAACATTGCCCCAATGGTCATGCCAAGCAGACCTGCACTAAATACCACACCCAATGACTGCGGACTAACCGACCAGTCTTTTGAAATATTCGGAGCGGCATACGATACTACCATCACATCCATCCCATCGAGCATATTCATCAAGAAGCAGATGAGTATGGTGGTTACTTGTTGATTTTTCAAGGTTAATTCATTAAAAATGGTGACGTTAGATGTTCTAACAAAATTATATCATACTTGTAAAGTTATTAGGAAACAATTTTTACTTTTATGGATAAAAATCAAACATTACTGACATGAAACAGGAAAGTAACATTCTCCACTTTGAGGGATTATACGGAGATGATTTTGGCAAATATTCATCGGAATATATTTTCTTGGAATTGATTGCAACCAGAAGTCAAAATTTTGATTGGAATATAAAACCTCACATCCACGCTCAACTTTTTCAGATTTTTATGGTTCAAAAAGGCTCACTTTTGTTCCAAGAGTCCACTCAAAAACAGGAACTAAAAGCTCCTTGTATTATCTTGATTCCTCCAACTAAGTTACACGGTTTGGTTTATACTCCCAACGTAGAAGGATACATTCTTACCTTATCGGAAAGTATTATCGAAGATATTTTTAAAACATCTAATACCATTTGGAAAACTTTTGAGGAGATTCATCTGCTGACTAATACTGAAGAGGAGGAGTTTGATAAAATTCAGCGGACGCTGAACAATATTGAAGCTGAATTATTCGGCGAAAACCCCGAACGTTCTTTAATGCTCAGGGCTTATCTTACTCAACTATTTATTAGCTTACACAGGCTTACCAATCAAGAAGAAGCACAAAAGGGGGATTCGATGATGATGGTACATTTCCGAAAATTCCAACAAATGATTAAGAAATCGGCTTACCCTAAAAGTATTCCTGAATTTGCCGATGAGTTGAATATTACCCCCGTGCATCTGAATAGAATTTGTAGAACTATTGCGGGGAAATCAGCCATTGAACTCATCCATCAAAACATTATTATCGAAGCCCAAAAGTATTTGTTACATACTTCTTATTCGGTTTCAGAGATTGCCTATCTGTTGAAATTTGAATATCCCAATTACTTCGCCAAGCTATTCAAAAAACATACGGGATTAACACCCCTTGAGTTTAGACAGCAAGACAGGCGGTAAAATCAGGGTAATAAAACAGTAATGAAATTGGGTTTTTCTTGTATGCGTTCTATCATCCACGCCAATGCCATAATGAGCATCAAAACGGAACAAGTTTGCCTAATTTTTGGGTAATAACAGGTTTTAGAAAGTAATATAAGCATTGGAAATATCAGTAAAATAATGCACAACTGCATCAATTCTATGCCCACGTTGAAGCCCAAAATACTCAATAGCATCTGTTTGGGAGAGAGTTCTAAATTGGTAAGGGTTTCGGCAAATGCTAACCCATGAATTA
>JALONS010000023.1 GCA_025454855.1 Arcicella sp. | reverse complement strand
TCGGATACACCAGCAGTTAGGGGTTAAATTGGGGGTAGAGGAACTTTTCAAACATACGACCATAGAGAAGTTGGTGTTGGCTTTGGAGAGTAAAACTCGGGGGCATTATGAAAGCATACCTACTCATATTCCCCCACAAGCGTATTATCCATTATCCAGCTCACAAACACGACTATGGGTTTTAGACCAATTAGGAATTGGTTCAGCATATCACATTTTTGGTTCTTTTAAGATTCAAGGGATTATCAATAAGGAATATTTGCAATTATCGCTAAACCAAATTATACAACGGCATGAGAGTCTAAGGACAAGATTTATCATCGATAATGGTATTCCGAAACAGCAAATTGTGCCTTTGGAACAAAGTAATTTTAAAATAGATGTTGCCGTAATAGAGTTGAAAACATTAAACAACTTTACGCAAAAATATATCAATAAGCCTTTTGATTTATCAAAAGACAATTTAATAAGAGTTTGTTTAGGTGAAATCAATCCTGAAAATCAGATTCTTATATTATCTGCTCATCATATCATTTTTGATGGATGGTCAATGGATGTTTTTGTGAATGAACTAAATCATTATTATAATACTCTTCTCAATAATGAGAATAAAGCTTTACCGAATTTATTAATTCAATACAAAGAATATACCGCTTGGTCAAATGATTTAATGACAGGGGCTTGGGGAGAACAAGCAAAACAATATTGGACCAATTCATTAGACGCAGAGTTTTCGACTTTAAACCTTCCTACTGATAATGCTCATCCTTTAGTGAGAAGTTATAGTGGAGGTGTCGTAAAAAGAATTATAGATTTAGACAAAGTACAGCAACTCAGTAAACTTGGCGAGCAAAACAAGGGAAGTAGCATATTCATGAAGTTGCAAACCATCTTGAGCATTTTGTTATATCGCTATGCTGGACAATCTGATTTTATTATTGGAACGCCTGTGTCTGGACGTGGAGCTGCTGAATTAGAAAATCAGATTGGTTTTTATGTGAATCTATTGGCTCTCCAAATTCATATTGAGATAAATGATGATTTTCAAGCACTTTTGCAAAGAATAACAAAAAATACATTAGAGGCTTATCGTTTTCAAGACTATCCTTTTGATAAAGTCATTGAAACATTAAATCTTACCCGTGACTCGAGTAGAAATCCTTTGTTTGATGTAGTGCTTAATTTTCAAAGTTACTCTAATAAAGATGAGATAATATTGGGAAATACCGCTTTGCACCAATATCCAATTGAAATTTCAACTTGTAAATATGACCTTGAATTTACTATTCAGGAACATAAAGATGGATGTTTAGGGGTTGTTTTAAATTATAATACTGATATATTCTTGCATAAAACCGCAGATAAGATTTTATGCCATTTCGAAAATATACTCAATTGCGTTCTTAATACTCCGAATATAAAAATAGATAATATTGATTATTTGAAAAATGAAGAAATTCACCAATTAACAGAAAGCTTTAATCAAACTTTCATACAACATCCCATTGAAGAAACGTTGGTGAGTTTATTTGAAAAACAAGTGTTGAAAACACCCAATGCAATAGCTGTTGAAAGTAATAATAAACAATGGACTTATTGGGAACTAAATAAACGGGCAAATGAAATAGCCCAATATTTAACTATTGAAAAAAATATTAAGCAAGAGCAAGTAGTGGGTCTTTTGATGGAAAGAAGTGGGGAACTGGTTGCAAGTATATTAGCCATTTGGAAAGCTGGGGCTGTTTATTTACCCTTAGACTTTAATCATCCAATCGAAAGGTTAAAATATATTTTATTGGATTCAGGTGCATCAGTTGTTTTAAGTCAGGCATTTTTCAAATCATTTATTACTACTTTGGGAGATGTCGATATATCACTCATTGAAGAGATTTCAATTACCACTGAAAATCAAGAAAAACCTTATCACAAGGTTCAGCCTACTCAATTGGCGTATTTGTTATATACTTCGGGTTCAACTGGTAATCCTAAAGGTGTTCAGATTGAACATAAAAGTGTATGCAATTTCTTGAATAGTATGGGCAAGCATTTGCAAATTCAACCCACTGATAAATGGGCGAGTATCAACAATTATGCCTTTGATATTTTTATACTCGAATTAATGCTTCCACTAACTTCAGGAGCAGAAGTCTTGATGGTTTCTCAAGATACAATCCGTTCGCCACACGAACTGAAACATATGTTGGAAGAAAATGAGATTACCTTTCTGCAAGCTACTCCAACGATGTGGGGAATAATTTTAGAGGTTGGAGGAAAATATTTAGAGAAGATTAATGCCGTTTGCGGAGGTGAACCAATGGGTACTGCTTTGGGTAAAAAACTCTTGGCATCTACCCGAAAGTTATGGAATGTCTATGGACCAACCGAAACTACAATATGGTCAAGTATAAAATTAATTGAAAATGAAAATGATTTGGGAACAATTGGCAGACCATTAGACAATACTCAAATCTATATCTTGGATAAACAACAAAAACTTATTCCTCAAAATGCAATAGGTGAGATTTGTATTGCAGGGGATGGATTAGCACGTGGTTATATTAATAGACCAGATTTGACTGAAGAGAAGTTTTTGCCTAATCCATATCCTCAAAGTGAAAGACTTTACCGTACTGGAGATTTAGGAAGATGGCTCCCAAATGGCGATTTAGAGTGCTTAGGGCGAAATGATAATCAAATTAAACTTCGTGGTTACAGAATAGAATTATCAGAAATAGAACAGCATTTAGATAAACATCCTGACATTCAGCAAAGTATTGTCTTGATGCAAAATGATGAGTCGGGCAATAAATACTTGATTGGCTATCTGAAAACAAATGAGACTTTAACATATTCTGTGTTAAGAGAATTTTTGCAATTGTCATTACCAGATTACATGATTCCTTCAAATTTAATTTGCCTTCAAGATTTTCCTTTAACAGCCAATGGAAAATTAGATAAAAAAAGATTGCCAAAGTTTGATTATTCTCAAGAGACATCGGTAAAATTTGAAGCACCTCAAACAACACAAGAAGAATTATTGGCTGAAATCTGGAAATCTGTTTTGCATAAGGATAAAATCAGTAGGATAGAGAGTTTCTTTGAAGTAGGAGGAGATTCACTAAAAGCGATACAATTAATATCTCGTATTCACGAGGCAGGATATAAACTTACTGTAATCGAAGTATTCAATAATCCAGTTTTAAAGGATTTGGCTTTGCTAATGCAATCTTTGAAAAAAGAAGAAGTACGAAGATTAATCATTAATTCAGAGGAAGTAGATAAAAGCTATTGGGAAGAATTCCAACAAAAATATGAGCCTATATTTATGTTGGAAGATACTCCAATTATTGAACATAATTGGCTGTTTTCCAGAGAAGAAACCGAACAATTAATTGGTAAAGCCAATCAAGCATTCAGTACTGAAAGTAATGAGATTTTACTGGCGGCTTTAAGTTTGACAGTTAAGGAGGTATTTGATAAAAAACAATTTGTGGTTGAGATTATTGAAGATGATAAAGAAATCTATGTTGAAAATTATGGTAACACTCAAACTAATGAAAAATACTCATACCAATATCCAATTGAATTAACCATTGATGATTACCCAAATTTATCACGCCCAATTAAGTTGATAAAAGAGCAAGTTAGAAGTGTACCAAATCAAGGGTGGAATTATCAATGGCTTCAAAATTATCATTTAAAACCGCAAATTGGTTTTGCGTATGTACCAAGCAATGAAACAGATGTAGATATACACACGAGGCTCAAACTTGCAGATAAAAACCCCAAGCATTACGCCATTTACTTAAATATATCAATGAATGATAACTGCCTCAATGTAACATTCATGTTCAGAGGAATTGCCCATAAACAGGCTTACAGTTTTAAAGAAAACTTTACGATTATCTTAAAAAACATCATTGATTTTTGTACTGAACAAGATACGCAAGAATTAACATCAAGCGATTTCGGATACAGTAAATTTTCAGTATCTGAATTAGAAAACTTCTTTAATTAGTACCCCAAACATACGATGGAAAATATATTTAGTACTAAAAATATAAAAGATATATATCAACTTTCACCTATGCAAGAAGGTATATATTTTCACGGGTTAATGGATGAGTCTTCCACAACGTATTGTGAGCAAATGAATTACAAACTTCGTGGAAAATTAAACACTTCATTGTTGGAAAAGGCTTTACGTATGCTTGTTCAACGCCATGATGTTTTGCGTACGATTTTCAATCATAAAAAAGCAGATGTTCCTCTACAAGTTGTTTTAAAAGATAGAGATATAAGTTTGTATTTTGAAGATTTAAGAAATCTCAATACCGATGAAATACAACAAAAATTTCTTCAAGATTTTAAAAAAAGTAACCAACAAATTGCTTTTGACCTCACAAAAGACGTACTCTTTCGTGTATCAGTCTTTCAATTAGAAGACGAAATTTTTGAGATTATTTGGACATATCACCATATTATCCTTGATGGCTGGTGTGTGTCAATTTTATTAGAAGAGTTCCTTGAAATTTATAATAGTTTACTTGAAAATCGACCGCTTAGATTAGCTTCTTCAAAACCTTTTCGAAATTATATCAAATGGCTCGGTGAACTGAATCAGGAGGATATGCGTAAACACTGGGAAGTGTGTTTGGAAGAATATGATACGGTGGCAAACTTAAATGGTGGAGTGTATAATTTTGATGCAACTACTGTTGATAGAACCGAAGAAATTCTCAAAACTTTATCTAAAGAAAAAACAACGCAAATCAGAACCTTTGCCACTCATAATAGAATGACTGTAAACTCCATTTTACAGAGTCTTTGGGGTGTTGTACTTGCTAAAAATAATCAACGAGAAGATGTTATTTTTGGAACAGTAGTTTCAGGTCGTCCACCCGAAATGGCAGGAATTGAAAATATGATAGGGCTTTTTGTGAATACAATACCAACAAGAATAAGATTCGGAAATACTACTACACTTTTACAATTATTACAAACAACCCAGCAGAACTATCTGTCGGATATACCTCATCAGTATTATCCATTATCAAAGATTCAAGCAATAAGCACCTTAAAAAATAATTTAATTGATCACGTTTTTGTCTATGAAAATTTCCCTATTTCTGAACGATTGAAGCAGTTGTCGGCCACTAATGATGTTGAAGAAAGATTAGAAATTATTGAGGCAAAATCACATGATGTTGGCAAGTTTAATTTCAACTTTGTAGTCTATGAAGAGGACGAGCTAAGATTATCTTTGCAATTCAATCCAGCAGTATATTCAGAGATTTTTATTGAAAAAATATCGCATCAGTTTATTCAATTGATTGATATCTTAATGGCGGATGCTAATACTGTTATTAGTAAAATTTCGCTAATATCAGAGTCTGAAAAACTGCATCAGCTTCAATTAAACGATACGTTTAAAAGCTATATTCCAAATTCTACAATTCATCAGTATTTTAGGAATCAAGCTAAAAACACTCCCAACTCAATTGCCATTATCAATGATGAGTCATTTTATACTTACGCACAATTGGACGCTTTATCAAGCCATTTTGCGAGTATTTTAGTAAATAAATATCAAATTAATGTGGGTGAAAAGGTGGCTGTTTATATGCCACGTTCAACAGAAAGCATTATATGTCTTTTAGCGATTTTAAAGATAGGAGGAATTTATGTACCAATTAATGCTGATGCCCCCTTTGAGAGGGTAAGCCATGTTTTGGGCGATTGTTCAGCAAAGGCAATCATTACTCATAGAAAAGAAAATTACCCTATTAATTTATCTCTTATCCAAATAGGAGTAGAAGAGATTGTAACAAATTCAGAATCGAATGAAACAGAACTTTATACATTTGAGAATACAGTTGTAAAACCCTCAGACAACGCTTATATCATTTATACTTCGGGAAGTACGGGTAAACCCAAAGGAGTACCCATTCGGCATGAAAGTTTGTTATCAAGGATTCTCTATCATACGCATTACATAGGTATAAAAGAAGAGGATACTATTTTACAGTTTGCATCACATAGTTTCGATGCATCCTTAGTTGAAATTTTTATGGCATTTTTATCGGGAGGTAAAATTGTAATTGCATCGGATGAACAAAAAGAAAATATAACATCATTAATTCAATTAATAGATAAATACCAAGTAAGCGTTGCGATTATTCCACCTGCATATTTAAAAATTCTGAATAAAAATCCACTTCCTTCAATTCGTAAGATTATATCCACAGGAGAAGCCGCTACAATTGAAGAAATGTTATTTTATGCCGCAACCAAAGACTGTTATAATGGATACGGACCCACAGAAACTTGTGTAGGTGCGAGCTTTCATAAAATAGATTTATCACTGACTGACTTTTATCGCAAACAGAAAAGTATTCCTATCGGGAAGCCCTTTGCTGATACCAAAATTTACATTCTGGACCAATACGCTAATTTAATACCCACAGGAATGAAAGGCGAAATATGTGTTTCAGGAATTGGATTATCAGATGGGTATTTGAATGATGTGAGTTTGTCGGATAAGAAATTTATAAAAAACCCCTATCAGACAGATTCAACCGATGGTCGCTTGTATTTTACAGGAGATTTAGGATATTGGAATGAATCAGGAGAGTTAATTTACTGTGGTCGTAAAGATAATCAAGTACAAGTAAGAGGTATTAGGGTTGAACTGGGTGAAATTGAAAATATCATTCAATCGTTTCCGAACGTAAAAAATGTGGTTGTTCTTCCTAAGAAAAATGCTGATGAAACTACAATATTGGTGGCTTATGTTGAAGTAGAAAATATGCCCTCCCAAAATGAATGGCGTAATTTCTTAAGAAATTATTTGCCAGAATATATGTTTCCTACATTTTTTGTGGAAATCACACAATGGGATTTAACGAAAACTGGGAAAATTGATCGTAAAAAATTAGCTCTAAAAGATATAGATATTACTAATGAAAAAGCATTCCAAGCTCCACAAAATGAAAAACAAAGAAAAATAGTAGAAATATGGCAAGAGGTGATTGGCAAAGAAAAAATTAGTATTTATGATAACTTCTTTGAAATCGGAGGTGATTCCATCAAAGCTATTCAAATAGTATCTCGACTTTATAGGCTTCAATTTAAAGCCGAAGTGAAAGATTTATTTCAATTTCCTACTGTCGAAGAATTTGCTGAAAAATTAATTGACCTAAATGAAAATATCAGCCAATCGGCAATTGTGGGCACTATTCCACTTACTCCAATTCAAAAAGAGTTTTTCCTGACTGAAATAGAAAATAAGAATTTCTATAATCAATCGGTTATGTTAAAAAGTGAGAAGAGAATACTCAAAGAAGACGTAAAATACGTATTCCTTAGACTCACAACCCACCATGATGCTTTACGAATGTCTTATCTGAGAAAATCGGAAGAGTACATTCAGGTCAATAACGATGTTTGGGCTGATTTCGAGGTGGATGAATATGACTTTCAAAATGATGAAAACCCACATGAATCATTAACAAACAGGGCAAACTCAATTCAATCAAGCCTTAACTTATCGAAATCGCCACTAATAAAAGTTACGCTTTTCCGTTTGCCCGATGCAGATCGTCTGCTTATTATAGTTCATCATTTAGTGATTGATGGGGTTTCTTGGCGAATATTATTGGAAGATTTAGATTCACTTTTTCAACAGATTTCGAATAAAGAACCTTTGTTATTACCATTAAAAACCGATTCTTTCAGTAAGTGGGCAACGGAACTTACCAAATACGCTAACTCTGAAAAGTTCTTACTCGAAAAAGAATATTGGAAAACTATTGAAAATTGTCAAGTTGAAGCATTGCCAAAATCAAACCACCAGCAAAATGATTTTCCAAAACTCAAGACAGTTCACATCTCACTTGAGGAAACACAAACCAAAAACCTGCTACAAAAGGTACACCATGCTTTTGGGACAGAAATAAATGATATTTTATTGACTACCTTAGGATTGGCAAGTAAAAAAGTTTTTGGACATAATAATACACTTTTAACATTAGAGGGACACGGTAGGGAAAATATATTGGCAGACATTAATATAAGTCGAACCATCGGATGGTTTACAACTACTTTTCCTGTTATTATCAACAGTCAGTGGAGTGATAATTTTGCTAAACAAATCATGGAGAATAAAGAGATGCTTCGTCAGATTCCCAACAAAGGAATTGGCTATGGTATCTTAAAATACTTAACTGATTCATGTCATAAAGAAGATATTAATTTCAAGTCCACTCCTCAAATTGTGTTTAATTATCTTGGACAGTTCGACAGTGATATTCCGAAAAGCGTCTTCTCTATCGCCCAAGAAAATGCTGGTGAGACTCATGATTCAGATGATACCCCGCTCCATCAATTATCAGTACTGGGAGCAGTAATGAACCATAAATTAGATTTGTCCTTCAACTACGATTCCGCTTATTTTAGTGAAAAAACAATCGAATCATTAGCAAATAATTACCACCAAATTTTACTCGAATTGATTGATTTTTGTGTTCAAAAGAAAGATAAGTCACTGACAATAAGCGACTTGACGCACAAAAAAATATCGTCAGAAAATTTAGAAAAACTTAGCCTTAAATATGATTTACAAGATGTGTATCACCTTACGCCTATGCAGGAGGGGATGTTGTTCAATGCACTTTTAGATAAAAAATCTGAGGCTTACTCTACACAAGTATCTTACCGTTTTTTGGGTGAATGTGATGCCTTTATAACCGAATGTAGCTTAAATGAATTGTTCATCAGATACGAAATTTTAAGGACTGTTTTTGATTACGAAACCACTGATGATTTACTACAAATCGTACTAAAAAAGCAACGAGTTGATTTCTCCTTTTATGATATTAGCGACTTATCAGAAATTGAGAAAGAGGAATATATTCAAACATATAAGTTGAAAGATAGAGCCAAAGGTTTTAATCTTAGTAGTGATGTTTTGATGAGAATATCAGTGCTACAGTTGAATAAACAAGAATATGAATTTATCTGGTGTAATCATCACATTCTTATGGATGGCTGGTGTGCAGGAATTTTAATTGCTGAGTTCTCTGAAATTTACAGTCGTTTACTTGAGGGAAAGAAAAATAATCTATCCCCAATAACCCCTTTTAAAATTTACACAAAATGGTTGGAATCAGTTGATAAGAAGGCAACCTTACAATTCTGGGATAATTACCTTTTGGATTATGAAGAAGCTGTTTCTATTCCCAAAAGGAACATTCCAGCAGCGAGAGAATATAAAAGAGAGAAAGTAAATTACCTTTTTAGTCATACCCAAACAAAACAATTAAATAATCTTGCTCAACAGCACAAAGTATCACTCAATACCGTCATACAGTCACTTTGGGGTATCTTATTGGCTAAATTCAATGATACTAACGACTTAGTTTTTGGAACGGTTGTTTCTGGAAGACCCCCCAGCATTGTTGGTATAGAGTCTATGGTAGGCTTATTTATTAATACGATTCCTGTTAGAATCAAAATTGAAACCGAGTTATCATTTGAAGCATTAATTCAGCAAGTTCACCATAATAATATCACGAGTGAGCCACATCATTTTTGTTCACTTGCACATATTCAGGCAAATACCTATCTGAAACAATCCCTCTTAGACCATATTTTGGTATTTGAAAGCTATCCCTTAGCCGATAAATTGGCAGGGGTAGGTAAAAAAAATAATGGTAATTCTTGGCAAATCACAAAAGTCGAAACCATTGAACAGTCCAGTTTTGACTTTGAAGTAATAATTAATCCAGGTGAGGAACTCAATGTTACATTTGTGTTTAATGAAAATATCTACGACATTTTCTTAATCAAGAAAGTGATGGATGCCTTCAAGATGATAGTTGAGCAGGTTTTACAGAATCAACAACAGTTGATTAGCCAGATTTCAATAGTTTCTCCTGAGGAAGAGCATAAATTGCTAAATCTTTTAAATGATACAAGTAAAGAATATGATGTTAAGCAAACTCTTGTAAGTATGTTTGAAGCTCAGGTTGCTAAAAATCCTGAAAGAATAGCCCTAATTGGTGAAAATAGACAACTCTCTTATGCCGAGCTTAACGAATTGTCTAACCAATTATCTAATTATTTAATCTCAAAAGGTCTTTGTTCTGGGGAATTTGTGGGCGTATTTTTAGACCGTTCCATGGAAATGGTAATTAGCCTTCTGGCAATTCTAAAAATTGGAGGGGCTTATATTCCTATTGATACAGAATACCCGACCGACCGAATCGCCTATATTTTACATGATTCTGAAACAAGATTCGTATTGACAAGCTCATCTTGTCAGAAAAACCTTCCTTCAGATTTTTCTGGTGAAAAAATATTAATTGATATACTCGCAGAATCCATCGGTCAGGAATCAAGTGAAAATCCTTCTATACAAGTAAGTCCCAAAGATATTGCTTATATCATTTATACTTCAGGCTCAACGGGCAACCCTAAAGGCGTTATGGTTGCCCACGAAGGAATAGTTAACCGAATAAATTGGCAATGGGAAAATTATAAATTTTCTGCAGAGGATGTTATTCTGCAGAAGACTACGTATTGTTTTGATGTGTCGGTTTGGGAGTTTTTCATGACGCTTTGCTTAGGAGCTAAATTAGTGATTTGTCCCATTGAGGCAGTATTTAATGCCTTGATATTGAGCAAGTTGATTTTAAGGCATTCCGTTACAACTATCCATTTTGTGCCAAGTATGTATAATGCTTTTTTGAATTCAATAACAGAAAATGATATAATTAATTTAAAGAGTTTAAGACACATTTTAGTCAGTGGTGAAGCCCTTAGCCCCAGTTTGGTCGAGAAACATTATGAAACTGTTGATATCCCATTACATAATTTATATGGTCCTACAGAAGCTTCTGTTGATGTTAGTTATCATCATGTTACGATTGAAGATGCCAAAAATAACATTATTCCGATTGGTAAACCCATAGCAAATATGCAACTTCTTGTTCTTGATTCAACCTTGAAGTTAGTTCCTCAAGGTGTTTTAGGAGAAATCTATATTGGCGGAATAGGATTGGCTTGTGGTTATTTGAATCAACCAGCATTGACTGAGAAAAATTTTATAATGAATCCATATCGCTCAGGCGAACGGCTTTATCGAACTGGTGATTTAGGTAGATGGTTACCCTCTGGCGAGTTGGAATATGTAGGAAGAACTGATTTTCAAGTAAAACTAAGGGGATATAGAATCGAATTAAAGGAAATAGAGCAGGTTTTAGAAAGACATTCCGAAATTAGTCAGAGTATTGTTTTGATGTCTTCCTCCCAAGAATCATCCAATAAGTTTTTGATTGCCTATTTAAAAACGGCTTCAGATTTAACAAATACGCAAGTTCGGGAATTCCTCAAAGAATCTTTGCCAGAGTATATGATTCCAAGCTATTTTATCTGTATGCGAGATTTCCCAATCAACAAAAACGGAAAATTAGATAGGAAATTATTACCCAAAATAACTCAAAATGAAGTTGGTTTTGAGACACCACAAAATGATTTAGAAAATCAGCTCGTAGAAATATGGGCAAAGACTTTGAATATTTCTAAAGTCGGAAGGAATGATAACTTTTTCGAAGTTGGTGGTGATTCTATCATTGCAATTCAGATAGTTTCAAAATTGTATCGTTTAGGCTATAAAGTAGAGGTCATTGATATCTTTAACTTCCCCACCATTGCCAGTTTAGCTATACAAATCACAGAAAATGCGGATGAAATTTTTAAAGAAGAAACAGTAGAAGAAAATACTGATTTCTATGAAGAAATATCTGCGGATGACCTCGATGTAATTTTTAATAATTGAAAAATATCCATTAAAATTAGTACCAAGCGATGTTTACAAAAGAACAAATAAAAGATATTTATCCCCTCAATCCTATGCAAGAAGGGATGCTTTTTCATGCCTTGAAAGATAAAACATCATCTGCGTACTTTATGCAGTCATCATATTTTTTGACTGGCAATTTTTCGGAACAATTAGCAGAAAAAAGTTTACAAACACTTATTGACCATTATGATGTTCTTAGGACTGCTTTTTTGACCGAGGGACTGAGCCGCCCTTTTCAAGTGGTTTTGCATCATCGTAAAGCGGATTTTAATTTTTATGATGTAAGCAATCTCCCGACAATTCATGAACGTTTGATGGCTTCTCAAACTATTAAAGAACAAGATTTGAATCGTTCATTTGATTTTGTTCAGGATGTTCTCATTAGGATTTCTGTCATAAAAATTGAAGAACAAAAATTTGAAGTTGTGTGGAGTAACCATCACATATTAATGGATGGCTGGTGCAACTCAATTCTAATCAAAGAGTTTATGTACATCTATCAGTGCTTTCAACGTGATGAAATACCAACATTAAATCCGGCGGAACCTTATAAAAATTATATCAAATGGATAGAAAAACAAAATACTCAGGACGGCTTATCTTACTGGAAAAATTATTTAGCAGGCTATGAAGGAAAAGCAGAAATTCCAGGAAAAACTTTAAATCAAAAAATACAGTCAGTACCAAATGTTGGGCAAGAATTATTGTCTTTTGATGGAAAAATGACTGAACTTATTCTACAATATGCTAAAAAAAATCAAGTATCCATATCTATTTTACTACAAGCCATTTGGGGAATTTTACTGACAAAATATAATAACACAAAAGAAGTTGTTGTGGGTACTGTTCTGTCTGGAAGACCCCCCGAAATTAAAGGTATTGAAACCATGATTGGACTTTTTATTAATACGGTACCAATCAAAATTTCGTACGATTCTACTTCTTCGGTCAGCGAAGTATTATTAAAACTAAGAACTGATATTGCACAATCAAATCGCTTTCAGTATTTTAACTTAGCTGATATTCAGGCAAATAGCTCACAGAAACAAGATTTGATTAATCATATTTTTGTGTCGGGTAATCAGGGGCTTTCCGCAAATTTGAATCAGTTAGCTATCAATGAACATCCAACAAAAGAAACCTTTGTTTTATCGGATGTTTCTGGAATTGAACAAACACATTATGATTTTTGCGTTTATATACATACAGATAATCACATATCCATTAGTTTTGATTATAATCCTAACGTATATGAAAGGTCGGCTGTGCAAATGATTGTCAGGCATTTTGAATATTTGACCAATCAAATCATTTTACAAGACTCCACAATTGTCAATAATTTGGAAATACTCTCAGGCGATGAAAAAAATGATTTATTAAAAATGGGTCAATCACCGATACACTTGACAAACAATGTAAGCATTGTTGAGCATTTTGAATATCAGGTGAAGAAAAATCCACTAAAAACAGCTCTGATTTATCAAAATAACGCATGGAGTTATAAGGCATTAGCTGAAGAAGTCAATCAATTTTCGAGGCATCTTCATACAGTGGTAGGGGTAAAAAAACAGAACATCATAGCTGTTTGTACAGAGCGTTCAATACACTCAATGATTGGTTTATTAGCTGTTTTAAAAACAGGAAATATTTACCTTCCCATAGACCCGACACACCCTAATGATAGAAGGGTACATATTTTAGCTGAAAACAATGTTCAATATGTTATCACTCAAGAAAAATTCAACCATTTGTTTGAAGATTCTGATTATCAGGTAATTAATATTGATACTGATTGTAAATCAAATGATTTAGCAACTACTTTTTTCCCTAATCAGACTACTATTTCGGATACCGCATATATCATTTATACATCAGGTTCAACAGGTGTCCCTAAGGGAATTCCGATTCGTCATGAGAGTATTGCCAATCGCATTGAATATCACAATAAATACTTATCAATCAAGCAAGAAGATAATATATTACATATTTCCTCATTGAACTTTGACGCCTCTTTGGTAGAAATTTTTATGGCTCTAACTTCGGGAGCAACCCTAACAATAGCCGAAGAAATGATTAAAAATAGTTTACCTCTTTTAACTTCATTATTAGAAGAAAAAAAAGTAACAGTTGCCATATTGACTCCTGCATTTATAAAGATTTTAGAAAGAAACCCTTTACCAAGTTTAGAAACAATCGTTACTACTGGTGAAGCAGCCATTCTTTCCGAATCACTTTTTTATGCAAAGACCAAGAAAGTTGTGAATGGTTATGGTCCAACGGAAACGTGTATTGGGGCTACTTTTCATACCGTAGACCCCCAACATACGGACGAATATCTTTCAAAAGGTGCTATTCCAATCGGTTTACCATTTGCAGATACAAACCTTTATTTATTGAATGAAAATAATGAATTAGTCCCACGTGGAATGATTGGCGAAATCTGTATTTCAGGGATTGGACTTACAAAAGGATATATCAATAATATAGACTTGACCAATGAAAAGATTATTCATAATCCTTTCTCTCAGCAGAGTGATGATAAATTTCTTTACAAAACAGGAGATTTAGGAATGTGGAATTTGACATACAATCACTTAGAGTATGTTGGTAGAAAAGACTCTCAAGTTCAGATAAGAGGTATCAGAGTAGAATTGGCAGAAATTGAAAATTGTCTTCTTCAGCATAACAGCATCAAGGATGCCAAAGTAATCGCTCGTCAAAACAATAGTGAGGATACCATCATTGTGGCATTTATAATTGAAAATTTTGCAGTTGATGAATCAGAGATTTTTAATTTCCTATCCGACCATCTGCCAGCTTATATGTTGCCTTATCAATTGGTAAAATTAGAGCATTTACCAACCACAAGTAATGGAAAAGTAGATATAAAAGCATTATCACAGTTAACTATAAGTTTAAGGAAGTCCACCAAATATTTAGGTCCAAGAAATAAGATTGAAAATGAACTAACTCTACTTTGGCAGGAGATTTTAAAGATTGATTTAGTTGGAGTATTAGACAATTTTTTTGAGGTTGGTGGTCATTCTTTACATGCCATTAAGTTAGTTTCAAGATTATACAAAGTTTTAAATGTAAAATTGGAAGTGAAAGATATTTTTTCATATCCAACAATTGAACAATTAGCAATTTATATCAAAGAACAATCAAAAACGCAATTCAGTAAAATAAAGCCTATTGCAGAACAAGAACTTTACCCTCTTTCACATGCCCAGTGGCGGATGTTTGTGATGGAACAAATTGGTGAAGGAAAAGGGGCATATAATATCTCGCAAGCATTCCGTGTTCATGGTAATCTGAACATCGATGCGTTTGAAAACGCCCTTAATACTTTTGTGGAACGCCATGAAAGTATGAGAACACGGTTTGTAATTATTGATGATGAACCTTTCCAACAAATTGTAGATTTCTCAGAGATTTCTTCGATTTTGAGGGTACGTCAATTGCTTGAAAATGAAATACTTGACGAAGTTATTTCCTCTGATTCGGCTCTATCTTTTGATTTAACCGCTGGAGTGTTAGTTAGAGTAAATTTATATAAAATTTCAGAAAACGAGCATATATTATTACTCACAATGCACCATATTGTTTCAGATGCTTGGTCAGGAGAAATATTAATGAAAGAGGTTATTCAACTGTATAATGCCTATCAGCAAGGTAAAGAAAATCCACTTGAAAAACTCAAAATACAATATAAAGATTATGTTTTTTGGCAAAAGGAGCAATTTACAAGTGACTGGAAAAATGAAGCGAAATCATTTTGGCTCAACCATTTTTCAGGCGATATACCAGTTTTGGAGCTTCCAACTTCATCAAAACGCCCAAACACAAAAAGCTATAAAGGTAAAACCATTGTCCAATCCATTTCTCCAGAGATACAAAACCAATTATCTGAAATAGCAAAAAAACATAATACCAGTATGTTTATGATTTTGTCGGCGGTTGTGAATGTTTTGTTATACCGCTATTCTGGACAGACGGACATTATCATTGGCACACCTGTGGCTGGACGTAATCATGCTGATTTAGAAAACCAAGTAGGTATTTTTATCAACACTTTGGCAGTTAGGAATCAAATAAACTCTGACGAGCCCTTTGCTTACTTTCTAAATAGATTTACTCAAAATACCTTAGCTGCATTTGCTTTTCAAGATTACCCTTTCGACCAGTTAGTTGAGGATTTAGGTATTGAAAGAGACGCAAGCCGAACACCGTTATTCGATATAATGGTTAGTTTTCAGAACGTAGATAACAAGCAAACTTATACTTCAAGCGAGATTACTTTTGAAGGGATTTTCGTAGAGAACCAAACCAGTAAATTTGATTTAGATTTCACTTTTTCTGAATCAGAAAATAGCCTTGAATTATCTTTAGAGTACAATACTGATATATTTAGTATTGGTTTTATGGAGAAACTGTGTAGCCATTTTAATACGCTATTGTGTTCGATTACTAATGATTTAGCCACTCCAATCCATAAACTTAAACTTCTTTCAACCCAAGAAATAGATGAGCTGACTTTACAAGTAAACACAACTTTTCAGGATTTCCCAGAGCATTTGACTTTCGTTGATTTATTTGAAAGTCAAGTTGAAAAAACACCCAAAGAAGTGGCAATAGTATTTGAGAAAAATACTATAACCTACAAGAGTTTGAACGAAAAATCTAATCAAATAGCAAGATTTCTATTAGATAATTTTCAGATTAAAAAAGGGGATTTAGTAGGTATAATTATGAATCGTTCTGAAAGAATGTTTGAAGCAATCTTAGGTATCCTAAAGGCTGGTGCGGCGTATGTACCAATTGACCCCGAATATCCGCAAGAGAGAATTCATTTTTTGATAGAGGACAGTAATACTAAAATAATTTTGACAGATATTCCACTCGAAAATATCATTGATTCAAGTCTAACTCCTGTTATCAATTTAATTAATGATTTTCAAAGAATTGAGCAGTATGGAACAACAAACTTAGGAATTTCAATTTGTTCAACTCAATTAGCCTATGTCATTTATACCTCTGGCTCAACAGGGAAACCCAAAGGTGTCATGGTGGAACATGGCAATTTATCCAACATCGCTCATGCCTGGAATAGGCAGTATCAACTTTCAACCTTTAAGGTTAAGTTATTACAAATTGCGAGTATTTCTTTTGATGTTTTCGTAGGAGATATGTGTCGTGCCTTACTAAATGGTGGAACATTAGTTGTATGTCCGACTGATATTCGAGTAGAAGCAGATAATCTCTATAATCTTATTTATGAACATCAAATCAACATTTTAGAATCTACTCCCACCGTTATTTTACCATTGATGAAATATATTTGGGAGCAAAAATTACCTTATTCTTGGATAAAAATTTTAATTCTTGGAGCAGATATTTGCCCAAAACAAGATTTTAAAGATTTACTAATTCAATTTAGTCATTCCATGAGGATTTTGAATAGTTATGGTACTACAGAGACAACTATTGACTCCTCTTTTTATGAAACTAATCCAGACCTTTTGTATGAAGGGTTCAATGTTCCCATAGGAAAGCCAATGGATAATTATCAATATTACGTGTTGGACGGAAAGCAAAATTTAGTACCAAAGGGTTCAATTGGCGAATTGTATATTGGAGGGAAAAGTGTTGCCAGAGGCTACCTAAATCGCCCAGAACTTAGTCAGGAACGCTTCATGAATAATCCATTCATGAAATCTACAAGACTTTACCGCACAGGAGATTTGGTAAGATGGCTACCCGATAACAATATTGAGCTAATGGGCCGAGTGGATAATCAAGTAAAAGTGAGAGGCTATCGGATTGAATTGGGTGAAATTGAAACCGCTTTAAGATTGTTTAGCAGTGAAATTTTGCAGGTAATGGTTAGTATCAAAAAAAATACCTTCGGAGAAGATTGTTTAGTAGCATATATACAGCCGTTAGCTCTCATGCCCACCAGTCAGGAATTGCGTGATTATTTGAGAACGAAACTGCCAGAATACATGATTCCTTCATTTTTTTTAGAAGTGAAAGAATGGTTGCTTACACCCAATGGGAAACTTGATAGAAAGAATTTACCCAATATAAAATCTCCCGAAATTGATTTTATTAAACTTCTATTGCCCGAAACAGAAACGGAAAAACAAATAGCATCAATTGTGCAAGAAGTTCTGGGAATTGATACCATAGGAATTGACCATAATTTTTTTGAATTAGGATGTAATTCTTTAAAAGCAATGAAAATCTTATCTAAAATTCGTAAAAGTAGCTTACCCACAATCAAGCTACAGGATGTCTTTTTGTATCCAAGTATCCGTGAATTGGCCAATAGGATGGATAAGGACGTTGAGTTAAATGACTATGAAATTAAAAACAGAGTTGAATTTTATCAACAAAAAATATTTAACGATTTACAAAGTGAGAGCGAGACACAAAAGCATACTTGCCAAAAAATCTATTCAAATATTTTGGACGAAAATTATACACTTTTCATTAAAACTCCCGAAGGCTATGATTCAAGAAATCAATATCCTGTTCTATACATTTTGGATGCTGATGAATACTTCGAAATTGCTATTGAAAGTTTAGAAATACTACAAAAAGAACAAGGGATTCAACTACCTATTGTTGTAGGAATCAGTGAAGGAGGCAAACAAGGGAGTACACTAAACAAGAGAGAAAGAGACTTCACACCAACCAAATCCAATACAATTGGACTTACAGGAACAGGTGGTGCAGCAAATTTTTTAGCATTTTTTGAACATGAGCTGATTCCTTTTATTGAACAAAAGTACTATACAAATAAGCATAAAACATTATTTGGATACTCTTATGGGGGACTTTTTTGTGCCTATGCTATCTCAAAAAAGATTCATTTGTTTCAGAAAGTAATTATGGGTAGTTCCTCCTTGATGTACGATGAGGAAGTTATTTTTAGCTTAGATGATGCTGAAATAAATTTAGACTTCGTTGGATTGGACATTATCATGATAGCTGGAAGCCTTGAACAAGAAGTAATGAGGCTCAATAAAAGGTTTGCAGAAAAACTTCAGAATATTTATCGTCCAAACTTAACCTTAGAACACATCATTTTAGATAATCAAACTCATTTTTCTGGACAAATAGAAACAATGATTTCTGGTTTAAAGGCTGCTTTTTTAGCTGAACACGTTTTTTAAAGAAGACTCAATACTCAAATTATAAACTGCTCAAATATGGAAACTTCTAATGTACAACTCCTTAAAAAAACCGAAAAATCTCACACTGATTCCTATGGTTTATATAATTATGATATCATGGATGGAGCAATTGGTACGATGGAGATTTACCGATTCGCTCAAGAAGACATTCTAACTGAATGTCAATTCTATTTCCCTTTTCTGAGTTTGAGAGATTTGAGAAATTGTTCAAGTTGAAAACGATGTAACAGTAAACTTATAAATATCTAACAATGTATGCTGTTATTTTATTTTTCTTTAGAAAGACTCTAAAAAATGGTATATGTGAAAATTTAAAATATAATTAAACATGATTTGAGATGTGGAAGAAACTTAGTTTGAATAATCTAAAGAGCGTCCTAAAGTTTATTAAATACGTTTGGAAAATTAATCCTAAAATACTTATTGCTAATATTATTTTTCGACTTGCCCAAACAGTAATTCCTGTATTGCTTCTTTATGTGGTAAAAATGTTAGTTGATTTAGTTGTCCTCTATGCAAAAACAGGAAAAAGAGAAGATTATTCAGAAATAATAGGTTTGATTTTAGTTGAATTAGGGTTAGCTATTTTGTCAAACTTATTAGCTCGAGGAATGGAATTTACAGATTATGTATTAGCTGATTTAGTCACGCATAGGACATCAGTAGATATCATAAAGAAGTGTTCTGAATTAGACTTAGAGCAGTTTCAGGATTCAGCTTTTCAGGATAAACTCAATCAAGCACGCAGTCAAATGCAAAGTAGAGAATATCTAATTTCTGAAGCTTTATACCTTATACAAAGTATAATTAACGTACTTTTTTTAAGTATAACATTGATTAGTTACAACTTTTGGTACATTTTTATTTTAGCGATTAGCATAATCCCCAGTTCTTTAGGAGACAACTATATTAATAAACTATACTATAAATTAAACCTTAGTCAAACGTCAAAGAGACGAGAACTGGATTATGTATGTTATTTAGGAGCCAGTAGCGACACAGCAAAAGAAGTCAAGGCTTATAGTCTGTATGATTACTTTATCAATCGTTTTCAGTATGTCTCAAAAAAACTATTTCTTTCCAAGCTAACAATCCATATTCTCAGGATGAAACTGAGCAGTATTTATTTCTCAGCAAGCACAATGGGTTATTATTCTATTTATGGGATTATTCTATTAGATGTAGCAAAAGGAAATATAACCGTAGGTGATTTATCTCTGATTACTGGAATTTTTTTTCGAGTATGTGGTGCTCTTGAAGCTGTCTCAAGGGGGTACATAAAAATTTCTCAAGGTGCCATGCACTTGGAAAACTTATTCAATTTTTTTGAAATAAAATTTAGCCTTAAAAAATCAGCCACACCCATCCCATTTCCTAAAATTATTAAATCTGGTTTTGAATTTAGAAACGTTGGTTTCAAATACCATAATACAGACAAATGGGTACTGAGGAATATTAATTTGAAAATAGAAGTTGGGTATAAAACAGCATTGGTAGGTGAAAATGGGTCTGGTAAATCTACTATTATAAGACTTATTTCAAGATTATATGATCCATCAGAAGGGCAAATTTTACTGGATAATGTGGATATTAGAGACTATGATGCAGAACAATACAGAGCAGGTATTACCATTTTGTTTCAAGATTTTATGCGTTACAATCTTCCAGTTAATAGAAATATTTCATTAGGTAACGTAAAAAAACTCGACGATAAAAAAAGCATAGTAAATGCAGCCAAACTCAGTTTAATAGATGATTTAATTGTGCAATTCCCTGATGGGTATAACCAAATGTTGGGTAAAATGTTTGATGGTGGGACTGACCTCTCGGGTGGGCAATGGCAAAAAATAGCCTTTGCAAGAGCATACATGAGAGATTCACAGGTGTTTATTTTAGACGAGCCTACATCTGCATTAGATGCTCAGTCTGAAGAAGATATTATTTCTATTTTTAATGAGCACGTTAAGCAAAAGATTTCAATTATTGTTTCTCACAAATTTTCTATTATTCGCAAAGCAGATAATATCATTATTATTGATAAAGGAGCCATCAAAGAAACTGGAACTCATGAACAATTGATAAATGGGGATTCTATCTATGCCCAACTATACAACCTTCAAGCGAAAGGGTATATTATAGATGAACAAACCAATTGTAGTGAAGAGGATGAATTCCAAGCACTTGAAGAATTAGTATTTTAATCAATCTTTTAACATATTTTAAACATTACTATTATGAAATCAGTAAAAAAAATAATTACATCATTTTTCCTTGTTGGAATTTTCTTATTTTCTACAGAAACTAATGCCCAACAAGATGTTCAAGCAAGACAGTGTATCGGTAACTTCATCGAAGGAGTAACCAAAGGTAATCAAGTGAAATTTAATATGTCTTTACAAAAAAATGCTACTTTCAAATTTGTTGATGCAAAAACTAATGAATTCAAATCGCAAGTATTGACATTTGATTTGTTGAAAAGAAAGGTTACTAATCCAGAAGGGTTTAAGGTCAATTTGATGGGAGTAGATGTATCTGGAACAACTGCTCAAGCAAAAGTAACATACGATTATGTAGATAGAAAGTTGGTTGATTACTTTAACCTTTTAAAAATAAAAGGGGAATGGAAAATTGTGGATGTTATATGTGCTACTGAAATTATAAAATAGTACTTATAGGCAGTCAATATTAAAATGAAAATATCATGAAAACAATAAGTGTAAAAATGTCGAAGGTTTTTGCTGTAGCCATTATCTTCTTATTTCAGATGTCATGTAAAACAGAGCAATTAGACTCGAGTATAGAAAAAGTCGGAGATTTTACTGTACCGCCAAAAGGTGAGATAAGGGTGTGGAATAACACACTACACCCTTCTTTTACGGTAAAACTGACTAATAACAGTTCTATCAACGCCTGCGAGGTTTACTTAGTCGAGAATGATGTGGACACATGGAATAGACCCAGTCTTTTTCCAAAAGAAGTAAAGCGTCTTAAAGTTGCGAAGAATGGCTCCGTTTTCATTCAAAATTACAGTACTGAGCCTATTAAAATAGGATATGAAATTTATTAACAAAATAGTCTTCATAAGGTTGAATTTTGCGACTATCTAAATAATGTAACTTACAACAGAGGTTTTCCTCCTAAATGAAAATATAATGAAAGCTGAATTTTTTAATTTTCAATTTAGTTTTTTCAAAACTAATTCAGTTGTTTTGGATTGGACTAAATCCCTTTTGGGATATGTAAAATTGAGCAACTATTTTTTTGGTAATCCACAGAGACAAAAAAATATCTTTCCAATCATCTGTATATTACTTCTTATAAATGTTAAGGTCAACGCACAAACAGAAATTCCCCGAGTTAGTTTCAGTGTTAGTAATTCCTCAAAGTCTCGCAAGTACATTGATTTTAGGAGTTATAGTACTAATACAAAAACAACGGCAGGATACGGTTATAGTCTCGGTGGTTTAAGTAGTCATACGGTTGATCTTCCTGCTCCAGTAAGAGTTTACGAGGAAAGAAATGGAAAAAAAGAATTATTGTTTGTTGTTACAGAAAAGGACAATGGAAAGGACTTCTCTGTTAACCAAACGTATTTAATTTCAAAAGAACAATTACAGCAGGTAGCCAATGATGAAATGAATGAAAAATTAGTGACTTCATCTAACTCAAAAGATGAAAAGGGAATGGAACAAATTGCAAAAGATAAAGGGTTACAGCTAATTACAGTTAACTTCAAAGGTTCTTCTTGGTTTTCATCAATGGTTCACGTTAGATACCAATTACCGTGGGAGGTTAATAAATCCCAGACAGGTTTCTCTACGTCCTTGAGTAAATTTAAGAATAAAACACTTACATTGCCCATTGGTACGAAGGTTTATCAATGCAGTGATAAGTTTTGGAGTCAACAAACAAAATATACTGAAAAACTTATTATTACTATTGACAAAGATCAAGAAGAGAAAACGTTTCAGCTATGACTTAAAGATTTTGCAATTTTTCTGACCTATCTCATTAGGCTTCTCTTTAAAATTAAGGTAGTGTTTTAGAATGTATGCTGTTATTATACGACGTTTTTAAGCCGTATATAAGCCTTTATAAAGCCATAGTGCATATCATCCTTTTTAGAAAAACAGATAGTTTTACGACATAACCTCTTCAAATGAGTCCTAAAATTTAGGTTTTGTCTCTCTATTCTCTGAGTTTTAGCCTTTGAGATAGTGTGTTTTTCTGACGGTATGTGTTTTTTATATGACATCCAGTCATCAGTATAGTAATGTTTTATGGTTAAGTGACTTAGTTTTTTGAATAACTTTCGGCAGGTTTTATCATTTCTCTTACCAATTTGAAAGGCTAAAATCTTGAGAGTATCGGCACAATAGGCGTACCAAATCCATCTTTTGGATTCTTTACGTTTACCAACCCAACTCCACATTTCGTCAATGACAACGTTCTCATACGTCCCTTCAAAAGAGGGTTCAAGATGAGTTTTAAACCATAATCTTAGTGCAAAAATTACTGTTAAGGTTCTTATTTTCAATATATTATCGGCATCACGAATGCCGCTACTTCGCATAGCCATTTCACAGACTTGCTTTTTTATCCGTGGATTAGCTCCGTGATATTTGTATTCAATTTGAAACTGTTTCAGACAATCTTTGTATCGGAGCGGCGTTCCGCTAAAAGTTTTGCAGACCGTTATCCTTTACACCATTCTTCCTTACATTGGGTGTTTCGCAATGAGGGCAATAGACTTTGATAAGAACGTAAGACATTCTACAAAGATATTGTCCTCTTGTAATTTAACCCATACTTGAACATACATTCTGTAACACTACCGATTTTTGAAAAGCATAAACAGGAATATAAACACCATGAGAATAGTTGAAGGAATTGTAAAAGCTAATTGTTTTCCTGCTCTTTGAAGGTTCTCTACTGCCCCCCATGAATAATCTGGTATCCTTTCGGAACATGGATTTTAGCCTCAATTTTAGCTTGCAGTGCTTTTACAAAACCACCTTGGTCACTTCCTTTAATATTGGTTCGTACTGTTGCCATTCTTTTACTGCCGTACCGATAGATATTTGTTTGTCCTTGCACAAAACTAATTTCTGCTAATTGGCTAATCGGAATTAAAGCACCATTCGCAGAAGGTACTAACAGTTCTTTAATGTTCTTCCCGTTACAATTTCCATCACTTGGTCAATAATAGATTGTCCAGAAGAAAAAGTTACAGCGGTATTTTCTTTAATGGTGATTCCAACAAGGAAATTACCTCTTAAAAATGTAGAACCTTCATCAAGGTAGGTAATTCAGCTCCTAATCTTAGCCCAAAAAGAATAAAAATAGCGACAATAGTAAAGCCTAACAAGACTGTTCTTTTACAATACTTCAATACTTTTCTAATCCTTTGATACTGGTTTCACTGCGAAAATAGGAAAGCAAACAATAGTACTTAACCGAGGTCAGTTCAAAATGCCTTTAATAAAAATCGTTGAGGGGATTGATGGACTTTGATTTTTGAAAAAATACTATTTAGGAAGAGAAGAGTGTTAAGACCTAAACCCTTGTCCACTACATCAAGAATTTGCAGGTTGCAGAAACGATTTTTTTAAAACTTTTAGAAAAAACGTAGGCTGTTTGATAGAAGAAGTAACAGAAGGGCTAACTTTTTTTAAAATACCCAAAAGGTGTAATTATTTGAAAATCAATAATTTAACAAGTATTTTAATAAAAAATAAAACTGATTAATCTTGTAATGCCTGAGAAAGTGTTGCTAAAGTAGTGCCTATTTGGAATAAGTTATATCTTTCAAATATCATTACTTAACAACACTTTTCAAGAAGTTATTTTTTAGGAATACTGCAAGTAGAAATACCAACAATTGTGTAAAGCGGGCAAAAGCTCATAAAGCTGGTTAATAAAAAAATACCTGATAGAGCTAATACCACAATACCCAAAGTACCAGAAATAGTATTGGTAAAAAACAAAACTAAGGCGATTAACGCCACTACAATACGGATAATGCGGTCTGTTCCGCCCATGTTCTTTTTCATATTTTTGTTTGTTTTTAAGTGTTTAATTTATTGGTTTTGGAGTACATCCATCCGTTTTATTTTCAGAA
Source organism: Arcicella sp. (assembly GCA_025454855.1). Classification (GTDB taxonomy): domain Bacteria; phylum Bacteroidota; class Bacteroidia; order Cytophagales; family Spirosomataceae; genus Arcicella. The sequence goes on along the minus strand of JALONS010000023.1, from coordinate 739 downwards.
ATACTACAATTTCTTGAACTGCAGCACCCTACATTCATGAGGGCTTGATAAACAAAAAATACTCCAATAAGTCCCAATAGCGGCTGATGTTCAGTAAATGATGAATAGAGAACCCATAGCCCCATTCCAAAACGAAGCATTCTTACCAAATCCCAATTCTTTAGTATCACTTTCATTGCTATATTAATTTACCCATTTCATGAGTCCCCCTGAAAGATTATAAAGATTTTCAAAACCTGCGTTTCCCATCATTTTACAGGCACTTCCACTCCGATTCCCACTTCTGCAATAAATAAAATAGATTTTGCTTTTATCAAGCTCAGCAATCTTTTGGTTAAAATTGCTATTCATAGCATCAATATTTATGGCTCCTTGTATGGCATTTTGTTTGAATTCAGCGGGTGTTCTTACATCAATAATGATGGCATTGGGATTTTCTTTTATTAGAATATTGAATGTTGAAGCATTTACATCTTCATAATTTTTCTTGGTTTTAAAAAAATCGAACATAGTATGTATTATTTAGTATTGTTAAATGGATGAAGCAAATTTAAAACTTCATCCCATCAATGTATGTGATAATTGTTACAAAGCATTTTTTATTGAGGAAGCATAAACTATTTGGTATCTAACCACTAACTGTATATTCCATTTAATAAGCACCATTAATTCCAGTCAAACAGCACCACCTGTGGATAAGTAATTAGCCAATAATTTGTAGTTTGTTAGTGATTGTTTT
>JALONS010000211.1 GCA_025454855.1 Arcicella sp. | reverse complement strand
TTAAACGGTGATATAATTTATAATTTTTAAATCTGAAATAAATGTCAATTTTAATCCGAGATGGAGTGCGTGAAGATGTACCAACCATGTTTGAATTAATCAAGGAGTTAGCCATTTACGAAAATGCTACTGAGCAAGTAACCAATACTATTGAGCAAATGTACGTGGATGGTTTTGGTGAAAACCCTATTTTTGGTTCGGTGGTGGCAGAAGTGGATGGGCAAGTGGTAGGATTATCTTTGTATTATTTTAGGTACTCAACCTGGAAAGGCAAGCGTTTGTATTTAGAGGATTTGATTGTCTCTGAAAAAATGCGTGGTAAAGGTTTAGGTGAACAATTATTAGAGAAAACTATTGATAAAGCTCGTGAAAATAAGTGTACTGGTTTGATGTGGCAGGTTTTGAACTGGAATGAACCCGCTATAAATTTTTATAAGAAATTTGGAGCAAAGTTTGATGAGGAATGGACAAACGTTCACATTGATTTTTAAAAAACCATTCGTTCCGACAATGAGCAAAGCATTTCAAATCTCTATCGATACGGGTGGAACTTTTACAGATTGTGTGGCTACTGATAATTTAGGTAATCATTATCGCACCAAGATTCTCTCTAATAGTACTATTCGTGGAGAGATAACGGAGCAAATTTCACCCAAGCGATTTAAAATAAAACAATCATGGTATTTGAAAAGAGATATTCTAAAAGATTATCTCTTTTTGATTTTGAGGACAACCTTCCAATCAACCGTAAAGTATTTTGATATTCAAAATGCTATTCTTGAAATTGAAGATGAATTGCCAGAATCGTTTGAAAATCAATCAATTAGCTTTGCTTTGACTGCCCTTGAAGAAGCCCCTGTTTTAGGGGCAAGGCTGATTACAGAAACGGCTCTAAATGAATCATTCCCACCATTAAAAATGCGAATTGGCTCTACCAAAGGAACAAACGCATTGCTGGAAATGAAAGGAGCAAAAACCGCTTTTTTAGTAACCAAAGGTTTTAAAGACCTTTTGGTGATTGGTAATCAGGCTCGTCCCGATATTTTTGCCCTTCAGATACTTCGTCCCGAACCACTTTACCACAGGGTTATTGAAATTGATGAACAAATTGACTCGCAGGGGAATATTCTCAGAGGTTTAAATGAAAATCCATTTGAAGAGTTGCTTCAAAGTTTTAAAAATCAAGGAGTTGAGTCAATAGCTATTTGCCTAAAAAATGCTTACAAGAACAATATTCACGAAAAAAAAATAGCTAAAATTTGCAAGCAGTATTTTCAATTTGTCAATATTTCTACTGAGCTAAGTAAACAGATTAAGTTTTTAGACCGAGCCGAAACAACAGTTGTCAATGCTTATTTGTCGCCCATTATTTCTCAATATCTGCAACGAATTATCCAGAAACTTCCTGAGCAAGATTTGAAAGTTATGACCAGTGCTGGAAGTTTAGTAAATGCTGATGCTTTCTACGCCAAAGACAGCCTTTTCTCAGGTCCTGCGGGTGGGGTTGTAGGAGCTTCTGTTATTGCTCAACAGGCTAACTATCAACAGTTTATTGCTTTTGATATGGGAGGGACAAGTACGGATGTTGCCCGATTTGACAACGGATTTGAATATCAATTTGCACAGAAAATTGGGAATGCCCACATTCTGAGTCCGTCTTTAGCCATTGAAACAGTAGCCGCTGGCGGAGGCTCTATTTGTAGTTTTGACGGTTACAAATTATCAGTAGGACCCGAGAGTGCAGGGGCAACTCCAGGCCCTGCTTGCTACGGAGCGGGTGGACCACTCACCATCACGGATGTAAATCTTCTTTTAGGACGCTTAGATACCAAACAATTTTCAATTCCAGTTTTTCCCGAAAAAGCAAAACAAAAATGCCTTGAAGTTTTACAAAATACAGTAAATCAAGATGTTGATTGTAGTGTTTTAGAAGGTTTTAGGCAAATAGCCAATGAAAAGATGGCAGAAGCCGTCAGAAAAATTTCGATTGCTAAGGGATATGATTTGCAAAATTTCGCTTTGGTAGCGTTCGGTGGGGCTGGAGGTTTGCACGCTTGTGGTGTAGCCGAAATATTACAGATTAAAACGATTCTTTTACCCAAAGATGCGGGATTGTTGTCAGCTTTTGGTATTTCAAAAGCCAAAGTAGAGCGGTTTGTTGAGGCTTCAATTTTAGAGGTATTCACTATTCAAGTTCACCAAAGTCTTGAAAAGAAATTTTCTGAGATGCAAGAGGAGGTTTTTCAACAACTCATTTATGATGGTGTTTCAGCAGAGAATTTGGAAGTCAAAACGAAATTATTATTTCTAAGATTTAAAGGACAGGATTCGAGTATCAAAGTAGAAATGGCTGATTTTGAAACGATTATTAGTGCTTTTAAAGAAAAATATACCTCAATATTTGGGCATTGGGTAGATAACCGTGAGATAGAATTAGAAAGTTTAAGGATTATTGCATCTGAAAAAAGTAATTCATCTGATGCTATCCCAAACATCGAAAACCTTTATCAGCAATATATTCCTAAACCTGCTCATTTTAGTGAGGCATGGGTAAATAATCAATGGCAAAAAATCCCAGTATTTATTCGTGATGACTTAAAAATTGGGGCAGTAATTCAAGGTTTTGCTTTATTGTTGGATAGATTTAGTACAACCGTCATCGAGCAACATTGGGAGTTTTCTATTGATAAGCATGGAGCGGGCATCCTCAAGAATATCTCAAAAGAAATATTAGAAAATCCCAACAATCAGAACGAAATAGAGCAGCAAAATGAAAGGGCTGGGTTAGAATTATTCACCAATCGTTTTATGTCTATTGCTGAAAATATGGGGGTTTTATTACAACGAACGGCTTTATCAGTCAATGTAAAAGAACGCTTGGATTTCTCCTGTGCCTTGTTAGATGCCCAAGCTGAACTGATTGCCAACGCTCCGCACATTCCAGTGCATTTGGGGAGCTTGGGCGTATGTGTGCGGAGTGTTTTAGAGCATATTTCTATCCAAAAAGGTGATGTTGTTATCACGAATCATCCTAAATTTGGTGGCTCGCATTTGCCAGATATAACCTTGGTTTCTGCTGTGTATTCAGTTGATAATGAGTTGATTGGCTATGTGGCTAATCGGTGTCATCATTCTGAAGTGGGTGGTATTCGCCCCGCTTCTATGCCTCCATATTCCAGTAATTTAGCGGAAGAGGGTGTGGTAATTCCACCAATGTATTTAGTGAAAAATGGACAAGTTTGTTGGGATGACATCACACAGGTATTAACTAATGCTTTGTATCCAACTCGTTCGTTATCAGAAAATTTAGCGGATTTGAATGCCGCATTAGCTGCTAATAAAAACGGAGAAATCGCTTTAATGAACATGGTTGAAAAATACGGAATCAATCAAGTTCATCATTACATGAAACTACTGAAAGATTATTCTACTCAGAAAACAACTGAGCGTTTATTAAAATTTGGTACAGGAATATACCAAGCCACTGAGCGGTTAGACGATGATTCATTACTACAAGTTAAAGTAGAAATTGCTGATAATGAATGTATTATAGACTTTTCGGGTAGTACTAAAACGCACAAAGGGAACCTAAATGCTAATGTAGCAATTGTTAATTCGGTAGTGGTGTATGTCTTACGATTATTATTGAATGAGAAAATCCCTTTGAATGATGGTATTTTGAAGGCTGTGAAATTAATAATTCCTTCGGGTTCAATCCTTAATCCAGATTTTTCAGATAATCCACAGGAGTGTCCAGCCGTAGTGGGCGGAAATGTTGAATTGAGCCAACGACTTACCGATACCTTACTAAAAGCCTTTGGTGTGACAGCTTGTTCACAAGGCACGATGAATAATTTTTTGTTCGGTAACGCTAACTTTGGGTATTATGAAACTATTTGCGGCGGTAGTGGGGCAGGAGATGGCTTTGCGGGGACTTCGGGCGTACATACGCACATGACCAACACCCGCATTACAGATGCTGAAGTATTTGAACTTCGTTATCCTGTTCAGCTAAATCGTTTTGAAATAAGAGAAAATTCTGGTGGTAAAGGAAAATTTAACGGCGGAAATGGGATTATTAGAGAAGTAACATTCTTAGAACCAGTAGAGGTATCACTATTAAGACAACACATCAAGCAGACTCCTTATGGCTTGCAAGGTGGGGAAGATGGATTATCAGGAAGTCATTATCTGCAAAAAGCCAATGGCGATTTAGTAGTTGAAAGTGAATTCTCAGTAGAAAAAGGGGATATTTTATCCATTTTAACTCCCGGAGGAGGCGGTTTTGGCAAAGTAGAATGACGCTAAGATTGATAAAAATTACTTTATTGAGCATTTGGTGGGGTGCATTTACCTTTTACGCTGGAATTGTAGTTCCAGTTGGAATGAAGGTATTGGGTTCGCACACGCAAATGGGATTTATTACGCAAGAAGTGGCTCAATATCTCAATTTTTTGAGTATCGTAATTTTTGTAAGTTATAGCTATTGTCTGAAAAAAACACCTACGCAAAGGCATAGTTTGGTACAAGAAATCCTGATGGTGACTTTATTAGGTTTTCAGTTGATACTACATTATTATTTGACAGACCTCCTCGACTTCGATAAACAAATTATTTACAATTCTGCTTTGTTCTATCTTTTACATCGTATATACCTGATAGTTGAAACTATTATTTGGCTCACAGTCAGTGGTTTAATAATCAAAAATCTTTTTGAGAAAGATTTAGACTAAACATTTGATTATCATTGAGTTAATGGTTTGGTTATGAAGAAGAATTTACTGAAATTCATGCCCGAAACCAATTCCATTAATTCATTGAAACCTCTCTTACTCATTATTATTTGCCTGCTCAGTTTTTGTTTGACGGCTCAGAGATTCAATCTTGCCTTTAACCATCTCTCCCGTGAAACAGGCTTATCCAACAACAACGCCTCGGCTCTTTTGGTAGATTCAAAAGGCTTTGCTTGGTTTGGGACTCAAAATGGACTAAATCGTTTTGATGGGTCATCTTGTAAGGTTTATAAGCCCTATAATTCTTCAATCAAAGGTTCTAATATCTCAGATTTGATAGAAGATAAAAATACCGATATTTGGTTCTCTTCCGAAACGGGTCTTAATCATTATTCACGTTTGCAAGATTCATTCGATAATTTTGAGTGTATCAAAGATGGTAAATCTCGTCGCCATATCCCTTTTTACGTAGATAACCTCAACAGAATTTGGCTTATCATCGAGGGAAAAGGGATTTACGTGTACAATCCTGCTCTTAAATCACTAAAATTTATGGTAAAGAATGCGTCCTTTTTTGCAAAAGTTAGTGACAAACCCTTTCAGAAAGTTCAACATATCCTAATTGCTGATGATTCGTTCGGACTACACTACTTCACTATCAAGAATGATAAGATAATCAATTCAGAGGTATTTTTTGATGGTAAAAAACAATTTCAGATAAATTGTGATACGTATTTTTACCCACAAAATGATTCATTAGTTTGGCTTACTAATCACAACAAAGGACTCATAAAGTTTAATCTTATTACCAAAGCTTATCAAATTTTTAATGCTTTTGAAGGTACTCAACTAACAAAACTGACGGAAATCAATTTCCGTCCTCAGTTTCAACAATTATACATTGGTTCAACTGACCTTGGATTGCTGGTTTTTGATACTCAAAAAAATAAGTTCATCAAAAATTTTAGACACAATCCATCTAACCCACAAAGTCTCAAATCCGACTGGATTGAAGATGTACTAATTGATAAGAACGATAACTTATTTGTAGGCTTGATGGGTTGGGGAATAGATTTTACCAACTTATCGAGTGTAAATGTGGAGCATTGGCTTAACGAAGAAGACGTAAAAAAGTATAATTTACCAAGTAATGCTATCACTTCTTTTTGGATTGGTAAGCGAAAGATTTTGTTGAAAATTAACCATAAATATCAAAATCATACCGTTGTTATTTTAGATACACAAGGAAATTTTATTGAGAAACGAGAAAACTTTCCTGCTGCTGAGGGCTTTTTTTTGAACAAAGACGGTATTTTGATGGCTTGTGGTATTGGAGAAGTGTATTTATTGGACGATGACTTTAATATTACTAAACGCATACCCATTGAAATAAATGGAAAGCGAGAGGGAATAATTCATTGGATTACGGAGATTGCTGCTAACGAATGGATTATTAGTAGTCCTGCAAATTTTTATCAGATTTTAAAAAAAGGAAATCAATTTATCGTCTCTGAAATACCATCACTCAAGAAAAATATTTTGGGATTTAGCCACCCGATTTACTTTGATAAACGCACACAGCAATTATTTGTATCCAGTGTTTGGTGGAATCATTTTAGCGTTCTAAAGAAAAATAATGGACAATGGCTTTTCCAACCGCTCAAAAAACTACCAGCCAATGTGTTTAGTATTATCCCCGACCCAATTCAATCCAATAAATTATGGCTATGTACCAATAAAGGACTCATTAAATTTGATACCGATACCTTTCAGTACACTATTTGGGATGAATCAATGGGTTTGCCTGATAATGCCGTAACCACTTTTATCCCTAAATCCCACGGTGATTTTTGGCTGATAACTAATAGGGGTATTTCTTTTTACAATAATCATTTAAAATCTTTTAGAAATTTTACAGCAAAAGATGGAGCTACCTCCCCAGAATATGATTGGTGGGGAACGTTTCAGTTGCCCGATGGCAGAATGTTTTTTCCGGGATTAGATGGGGTTACAGTAATTGACCCCAATAAGATTAACATTGAATTACCACCAATTTTGCAAATAACAGATTTAAAAGTAAATGAAAAGAGTATTCAGTTAAAACAATCTATTACTGAAAGTGATGCCATAGAATTGCAACCAAACCAAAACTCTTTCTCGGTAGATTTTGTGGGTATCGTTTTCAACCACCCTACTGATGTAAAATTACGGTATAAATTAGAAGGACTTGATAAAGCATGGATAAATATTAAGAATCCTGCTACTACTCATTTCTTAAATGTTCCAGAAGGAGATTATATGCTCAAAATACAATCTGTTAGTGAGAAAGGGAAAGTATATTCTGAAAAAAAAATGCGTATCTACGTGGCGGGTCCATTTTGGAATACCTGGTGGTTCAAGGTTTTATTGCTGGCTCTTTTACTGGCTCTTTTTTATGGTTTTTATCGCTATCGTTTAAATCAAATCCTAAAACTACAAGCTGTTAGAAATGGTATTTCTTCTGATTTGCACGATGAAATCGGTACAACTCTTAGTGGTATTGGTATTATGAGTACCATTGCAAAACAACAAATTAATAAAGATAATCCTGTATATCCTTTACTCGAAAGAATCAGTGATGACACCCTTTCTATGGGTAATGCTATTGATGATATTGTTTGGAGTATCAATCCTAATAATGATGATGTTTCGAACATCGTTGCTCGGATGAGCAGACACGCAGCCGAACTTTTTGATGTAAAAGGAATTAATTATCAACTAAAAATGCCATCAAAGATAGATGCGATAAAACTCTCAATGGAGCAACGGCGAGACGTGTATCTGATTTTTAAGGAATCCGTAAGTAATTTGATTAAATATGCCAACTGTGAAAATGCTACCATCGAAGTAAAAATTGAGGATAGACATTTTATGCTTTTGGTAATGGATGACGGAGTTGGATTTGATACTCAAAGACTGACTAATCGGAATGGCATTTCTAATATGAAAAACAGAGCTAAAAAATTAAAAGGAAAACTAACCGTGGAATCTGAATTGGGAAATGGAACTACTGTCAGGCTCGACTTTGATATTTGAAGTTCTGACCCAAAAGGGTTATTTCAACTCTGTTTTAAAATATTGTCCTTTGCATAAATTATAATAAACTGATGCTATGAAAATTTCTATTTATGAAGACAATGATAAATTACGGGAACTCATCGAGATGCTCATTGGTAGTTCTAATGAGTTTAAGGTAGTTGGTTCGTACCATAACACCCATGATATTTTAAATAAAGTTATTCAAGACCAACCAGATGTTATCATCATGGATATAGATATGCCCGAACACGATGGAGTAGAGGGAGTCCAGATTATCAAACAAAAATTTCATGACATCAAAATCATTATGCACACTGTTTTTGATGATGATGACCGACTTTTTACTTGTTTGCAACATGGTGCTGATGGATATATTTTAAAGAAAGATGCTCCTACTTTGTTGTTCAACGCTATCAAGGAAGTATCAGCAGGAGGGGCTCCGATGTCGTCGGATATAGCTCGAAGAGTTTTGCAAACTTTCAGAAAATCGGATAAACCTCTAAATGATTATCACTTAACCGATAGAGAAAAAGAAATTTTAGAATTACTAACCAAAGGCTTTACGTATAGAATGATTGGGATAGCCTGTAAAATTTCTATTGAAACAGTAAGGCGACATTTGAAAAATATTTATCAAAAACTCCATGTACAAAGTGGAACAGAAGCCGTAGCTAAAGCGGTAACAGAACAACTTTTGAAAAATTAAAACTTACCTCAACGAATCAACATGGAAAAATTTTTAAGAGTAATTGGGTCAAAACTATGTGACCCTTGTGGAAAGCCCATTTTACTTAGGGGTGTGAATAAAATGTTCATTTTTGAACAAGACCCTGATAAAAGAGTGGGTAGTCAAACCTTTAAAGAAATTGCTAAATCGGGGGCTAATTGCGTGCGAATTGTATGGGGAATGGGAAGAGTTAATATGAAAGGCGACGTAGAGCCGTCTTCTGTGAAGGAATTAGATGCGGTTATTACAAATTGTAAAGCCAATAAAATGATACCCATTGTTGGGCTTTGGGATTATACTGGCGACCAAGCAACCCAAAGTGGTTTCAAAAAACTTTCAGAATATACAGATTTTTGGGTCCGTCAGGATGTTTTGGAAGTGTTGAAAAAACACCAAGATGCCATTATCATTAACATCGCCAACGAAGCCGCTCCCGAATGTGATGATTCGGATATACAATTACAAGAATTACTGCCAGAGTACATTAGAGCCTATATTTTGGCGATAAGTAAAATGAGAAGCGTTGGAATCAATGCACCGCTGATGATAGACGGACTTGACTTTGGGAAAAGCCTGAAATGTTTTAGTTTTACTCGTAAAGGACTCTCTATTAATACCGCTACCGAATTGCTAAAAGCGGATAAGTTGAATAATTTGATATTTTCATTTCATTCTTATTGGCCCAAAAGATTTACTGATGGGCAAACATTTGTAGAAGATATTTTTAATCAGGCTGTTAGAGATGGTTTTTGTTTTGTCAATGCCGAATTGTGTAAATACGGTGCTTTTGCCGATAATGAGAGTATATGTAGTGATAAGGGAGAGGTTGATTATCAGCGTTTTGCCAAACTCTGTGCTAAAAACAAGGTTGGCTATATTCTTTGGGAATGGGGCGTAGGGAATGAATTTAATAATCCTTTGTGCGTTAAAATGAACATGACTACTGATGGCACTTTCGCTGGACTAAAAGATTGGGGAAAATTAATCGTCAATAGTAAAACATTTGGTTTTCAAGTCAGTGGGCGTTTTACGAATTATCTGAAAAGTGGATTTGTAAAATGTTAAAACTTTCTTGAGTGTTTTGTTATCAACCACGTTGCATTGGCAGCGTGGTTTTTTGTTTATAAATGTTTTTCATGCAACATTTTATCAAAAATCTAAGCTCGAAGAACTACTATCAAATTACTTTAATCCATTTGTGTATAAAGGGTTATAGGTTATTTAGCTAACGGTAATACTTTTAGAATTTTGGTGCTAAGTGTTTAATAATGATATAGTTATCAGTTTTTTGTGACTACGAAAGGTTATTTATATTGGTTTCATGAAACTTTAATTTTGTATCGTTCAATGGTAAAAGATGAACAAGCAATGTCTTACAATTTTAAACTATCAAAAAAATGAAGAATTTATTAAAAACATTTTCCTTCCTAATGTTACTGATGATGTCAACATTAACTTTTGCCCAAAATTCAAAAGAAGAACCCGCTATCAAAGAAGTCATTGAGAAAGAAACCGAAGCATGGTTCAATCGTGATGCTACGCAAATGCTATCATGCTGGGCGGATGTACCACAAATAACCCAATGTGTGAGTTTGTTGGGTGACGTAGTGATTTTTAACAATGCTGATATGAATAAAGATAACCGATTATTTAAAGAGCTGTCGAAAGAAGCCCCCATCAAAGCTACGGTGGTTCGCAGTGATTGGAACATACGAATAGTGGGGAATGCTGCTTACGTAACATTTAAACAAATGGATACTATCAATGGGGCTACAAATTATTATCATGAAGGGCGATTTATGGAAAAACTAAATGGTCAATGGAAGATTGTAGCGGTGAACGTAGCTGCTTTTAAACCAGCAAGTTAATACTCCTTTGAGGAGGAATGTAATGAAAACCCTGACAAACTTCACTTGGAAAATAGTCATTCCGTATTTGCTGTTGGGAGTTCTTTTGGGTTTACAATTTTATCATTGTAAGCAAAAAATAGAGTCTCTAATTGACCTCCTTATTAGCAACGTGAATGCAATCAATCACTTTTATTTTAATCATTATTCTCAATGTCTTATCATGAAAAGAAATCAATTTATCCAATCCACCTTAGTTGGGGCAATGGCTCTAAACTTCGCCGATGCGTTAGGTACTAATAATTTTCAAGAATCTCTAAAACCATTTTATTTACCTCCAGCCGAACCTTTAGAACCGGGTCCTGCGGGAATAGATATCCGAACATGGGTACGAAGCTCCCAAACCAACAATCAATTTTCGTGTGTGGAAGCAGCCGTTGCTCCCAAAACAATGGGACCACCTCCGCATATTCACAAAGATTTAGATGAAATATGTTATGTATTAGAAGGTACAGCCAGTGTGATGGTGGGAACAGAAGTGTACGAGGTAAAAGCTGGAGGTTTCCATTTGCGTCCACGTGGTATTGTTCATACCTTTTGGAATGCGGGCAATGAAAAATTACGGTTCATGGATTTGTACTTTAATCAAAACTTTGAGGATTATTTAGAAGAGTTATTCCACAAAATTTATAAAGATATGGCTACTCAAAAACTAACGCCAATGGATAAAGGAATTGCTGAACGCTTGAATAATTTAGATAAACGCTTTGGAATAACGATGTTTCCGCAACAACGCCAAGCTATTATTGACAAATATGGATTGAAGTAGTGATTATTTTTAAGAGTCAAATATTAAACGGAATTATGAAGAATTTGACACATGGTAAAAACACTAAAGATTAACCGCTGGGGGCAACCAACGATGCTAAAATTAACTAAGGTGTTGATTTTTAGCTATAGATTTTAGCTTGATTAAAATAAGCTCACTATCTTGGATTGCCATTTCACAACGACTTTCGTTCGATGAAATGGCAATCATTTACATAACGCCCTTTCTCTTTGGATAAAATCATTTGGGCTGCTCGTTTACCCATTTGCGTAAAATCATTTGAAATTACGGAAATTCCCTCTGCCAAAAGCTCTTTGATGGGTGTGTCATCGTAGGAAATCAGCCCAATGTCTTCTCCTAATTTCCAACCTTTCTTGTTTGACCAATTAATGAATCGCACTAAATCATTTTCTCTAAAAACTAAATAAGCATGTTCTTTTTGTAAGTGTTCTTCTTCTTCAAGATTAGAAATTATTTCGTACTCAATGTCAAATTTATTACAAAACTGCTTAAAACCATTGATAATCCCAATCGGGGTATATTGGAAACTTTTGCTACTTAGCACCAACGAGAACGTTTTGTATTTTTTGAGTAAAGTAGCGGCTTTTGTAAGCCCATCGTAAGTATTTTTTTCAAAATCTTGATACAAAATGGCATATTCCGAACCCAAAGAAGGAGCATCAATATCTAAAATAAGTAATTTTTCTCGTGGAATTTTTTGAAGAACAGCCGTCACATCTTCCACAAAATGAGGCATTATCACAAAGAAATTATATTGACCTAAGTTGTTGAGAATCAAATTTTCAAATACTTTGTAATTATGATGGTGGAAAAATATATTGACAGCTACATTATCTCCCAATCCTTCCACTAAATTATCGTATAGAATTTCCTTGTAGGGAGTTAAGGCATCAAACAACACAAAAATATTTAATTGACTGCGAGTATCAGTACTGGTTACGTAAAACCCTTTACCGTGATGCGAAGTAATTAAACCCAATTCTCGTAATTCTTCGTATGCTTTTGTTACTGTCATTCTGGCAATACCAGAATTTTCGGATACTTCATTGAT
>JALONS010000210.1 GCA_025454855.1 Arcicella sp. | reverse complement strand
AAGTATCGAAATCGGAGAAAGCGTTTTGGGTTAAGATTTAATCTGTTCGCCGCTATCTTAAATATGGATAATAAATAACTTTTGAAAGAACTCTAATAAATCCTAAAAATTAATGAGTGAGATATTAATTGCCCCATCGGTATTAGCTGCCGATTTTGCCAACCTTCAAAGAGATATTGAAATGGTCAATAGTTCAAACGCTGACTGGTTTCATATTGATGTGATGGATGGTCATTTTGTACCCAATATTTCTTATGGTATGCCCGTGATTGAAGCCATCAAAAAACACGCTACTAAACCATTGGACGTACATTTAATGATTGAAAAACCCGAACGATACATTGAGACTTTCAAAGCCGTTGGAGCGGATATTATTACGGTTCATCACGAGGCGACAGTTCATTTACACCGCACTCTCCGACAAATCAAAGATGTCGGTTGCAAAGCAGGCATTGTGTTAAATATTTCAACCCCAATTTCAGTTTTGGAGGATATACTGTCAGAATGTTATATGGTTTTATTAATGTCAATTAATCCAGGTTTTGGGGGACAAAAATTTGAGCCTGTAACGATTGACCGAGTAAAAAAACTTCGAAAAATGATTGATGAACAAGGATTAGATACGCTGATTGAGATTGATGGAGGGGTTAATCAAGAAACGGGCAAACAATTGGTAGAAGCAGGTGCGGACGTTTTAGTGGCGGGTAGTTACGTCTTCAATGCCAACAATCCCGTAGAAACAATTGCAGGCTTGAAAAGTTTATCAAGGTAATTTAGAAAAGGCAACAGAAAAGGTATATTTCGTGGCTTATTGATGAACAATCTTTTCTTTTGCCTTTAAAATGTTGCTAAAAAATGCTTAAAATTGCCTATTCCACTATTTATCAACATCCCCTTCCCGAGGGACACCGTTTCCCGATGTTGAAGTATGAATTGATTCCAGAACAACTACTATACGAGGGAACTTGCACTCCAGAAAACTTCTTTTCACCTACTCCGATTGATGAATATTGGATATTAAAAACTCACACCAAGCAATATTGGGAAGACCTTAAAAATCTCAGAATAGATGCTAAAATGATTCGTAAAATTGGTTTTCCTTTATCGGAACAATTAGTATTACGGGAGAAGATAATTACGCAAGGAACGATTGACGCTTGTCATTATGCCTTTCAAAACAGTGTAGCCATGAATGTAGCGGGCGGAACGCATCATGCTTACACCGATAGAGGCGAAGGATTTTGCTTACTCAACGACGTAGCAATCGCCAGTAATTATTTGCTTGAAAATCAGTTGACTACCAAAATATTGGTTATTGATTTAGACGTACATCAAGGCAATGGAACGGCTGAAATTTTTCAGCATAACACAAATGTTTTTACCTTTTCGATGCACGGCAAAGAAAACTACCCCCTCCACAAAGAAAAATCGGACTTGGATATTGAATTACCTACCTACACTACCGATACTCAATACCTTAACCTACTTTACGAAACATTACCAAGATTAATTAATGAACAAAAACCAAACTTTCTATTCTATATTTCAGGAGTTGATATTTTAGAGACCGATAAATTGGGTAAGTTGAGCATGAGTATTCAAGGCTGTTACAAAAGGGATGAATTTGTATTTGAACAAGCCTCAAAAAATGGACTTCCAATGGTAGTTTCAATGGGTGGAGGCTACTCACCGCAAATTAGAGACATTGTAGAAGCCCACTGTAATACTTTCAGGTTAGCCAACAAAATCTTTTTTTGAATCATTAAAATTCGTATTTTTCGCAACATTTCATTAACACTACTTAATATGAACAAACATTTCCTCTCAAAAATGGGACTTTGCTGTCTCATAGTATGCTTATTCTTCAGTACGCAAATCTTTAGTCAAAAATCAAAAAAGAATAATTCATCGGTAGGCAGTCCAGCGGTACGCAGTACGGTTGCCATCAATGACAGCTTATTCAACGGTTTGAAATGGCGTAATATCGGACCGTTCAGGGCGGGGCGTTCATTGGCAGTGGCAGGTCATGCCGACCAACCTCTTGTTTATTATTTTGGAGCCGTAGGCGGTGGTGTTTGGAAAACCGTTGATGCAGGGGCTAACTGGTTTCCATTGTCAGATTCAACGTTTCATTCATCCTCTGTTGGTGCTATTTCAGTAGCCCCATCCGACCCCAACGTTGTTTACGTAGGTATGGGTGAAGCCGATATGCGTAGTAATATTTCTTTTGGTGATGGTATGTACAAATCTACTGATGCGGGAAAAACGTGGAAACACATTGGTTTGCCCAAAGCAGATGCCATTGCAAATATTGAGATACACCCAACTAATTCCGACGTGGTTTATGTGGCTGCGGTTGGTAATCCGTTTGCACCCAATCAAGAAAGAGGTGTTTTTAGAACGATGGATGGCGGGAAAACTTGGAAACAAATACTTGCCAAGAATGATAGCACGGGTGCGGCAATGGTAAGAATTGACCCTAATAACCCAAGAATCATTTACGCCACCATGTGGCAAGCGTATAGAAATGGATTTTCAATGAGTAGTGGGGGAAAAAGTTGTGGTATTTTTAAATCAGTGGACGGAGGAGATACTTGGCAAGATTTGAGTCAAAAACCGGGGATGCCCAAAGGACTTTTAGGTAAAATAGGAATTGCCGTGGCGGCTTCAAATTCTAATCGTTTGTTTGCTTTAATTGAGAATGCGAAAGGGGGACTTTTCCGTTCCGACGACAGCGGAGAACATTGGACATTGGTTAATGAAGATAAAAACTTATGGCAACGCTGTTGGTATTACATGGATTTGGAAATTGACCCCAAGAATGAAAATAATTTGATTGTGCTCAATGTAAACGCCATGAAATCCAATGATGGTGGGAAAACATTCAAAAGAATTCCCGTGCATCATGGCGATACGCACGACTGCTGGATAAATCCGAAAAATCCCGATAACTATATTATTGGTGACGATGGTGGTGCAGAGGTTACGTTCAACGGTGGAGCAACTTTTTCAGACATAGATATTCCTACGGCTCAGTTTTATCACGTGTCTTTGGATAATGATTTTCCGTACAATGTTTACGGAGCTCAACAAGACAATAGCTCAGTTAGAATTGCGTCTCGCACCGATGGCTATTCAATTGATGATAAAGCATGGTATCCAGTGGCTGGGGGCGAAGCAGGTTACATCGCCGCCGACCCCTTAAACTCAAAAATAACTTACGGTGGTGAGTACGATGGTCAGATGTCATCTCACAATGCAGAAACGGGAGAGACTCGTGATGTAGCCATTTGGCCCGAGTCATCGATTGGGGCTCCTGCTTCAACTAAAAAATACCGTTTTCAGTGGACTTACCCAATTGTTTTCTCTCCGCACAATCCAAAGGAATTATATATTACTTCCAATTACGTTCACGTAACAACAAATGGAGGGTACAGTTGGGAAACCATTTCACCTGATTTAACTCGCAATGACCCGAAGACTTTAGGTGAAACGGGCGGACCGATTACCAAGGATATGACAGGAGCGGAGATTTATGGTACAATTTTCACTTTCGCTGAATCTCCGTTGGAAAAAGGAAACTTCTGGACGGGTTCGGATGATGGATTAGTTCATGTATCAAAAGATGGCGGTAAAAATTGGACGAATATATCAATTCCTACTAATCAATTACCCGAATATTCATTGATTAGCCTCATTTCGCCCTCTGATTTTGATAAAGGTAAAGCCTATTTAGCCGCTAATAAGTATATGTTTGGTGATAGAAAACCTTACCTTTTCAAAACCAATGATTATGGAAAAACGTGGGTGAAAATCACGAATGGAATCCCAAGTGACGAATATTGTCGGGTGGTTCGTGAAGACCCCAATAAAAAAGGTCTTTTGTACGCAGGAACAGAGAGAGGTATTTATGTATCTTTCAATGATGGAGAATCATGGCAAAGTTTGAATTTGAATTTACCTCAATCTCCTATCAGAGACTTACAAGTGCATAAAAGAGAGAAAGATTTGGTAGTAGCCACTCACGGACGTTCTTTCTGGATTTTGGATGATGTTACACCATTATACGAAATCATGGATGGTTCAGTAAAAGGGAAAGTACATTTGTACAAGTCACGTCCATTATACTTAATGATTGGTGGTGCAAGACCCCAAAAACCAGATGCAGATGCAGGTGAAAATGTGCCTATGGGCGTACAAATTCGGTATTATTTAGCCAACAAGCCCACAAAGGAATTGAAACTTCAATTTTTAACTGAAAAAGGAGATACTATCATCACGTATTCAAATGTAAAAGATAAAAAAGGAGAGGCGTTTAAAGTATCTAAAGACTTTTATGAGGATTTGAAGCAACCCAAAGCGGGTGCAATTCCTGCCAATGCGGGTATGAATAACTTTATTTGGAATTTTCAATACCCCGACGCAACCGAAGTGGAAGGAACGAACGTAATGTGGGCAGGTAGAGGAGAAGGAGCTATTGCTACCCCAGGAATGTACAGAGTAAAACTGATTGAAGATAAAACAGTTTTAGCCGAACAATCTTTTGAAATTAAGAAAGACCCTCGTACTAAAATTACCGATGAAGATTACAAAGCTCAGTTTGAATTAGTGCAGAAAGTAAACAAAAAAGTAACGGAGTGTCATAAAACTATTAATCAGATTCGTAAAATTAAAACGTCAGTAAATGGTTATTTAGGAGTAATTAAGGATACTGCTACGCTCTCGAAATTAAAGAACATTTCAAAACCGATGATTGATTCTCTGGAAGTTATTGAAAATGCTCTAATGCAAACCAAAGCAAAAGCTCCCCAAGATGTGTTGGCGTACCCAATCAGACTCAATAACAAAATAGCGGGGGTAGCCAGTTATGTAATGTCTAATGGCTTTGTAAAACCTAATGCCCAGCATTATGCAGTTTACGAAGATTTGGCTTCCAAAATAGATAAAGTGATTGCGTCGTTCAATGATATCAAGTCTAAGAAAGTGCCTGAATTTAATGAGTTGGTTAAAAAAGAACAGATTCAAGCAATTATTTTAGATAAATAGAGTAGTAATTTTTTTATAACTCTGTTAACTTAACCTAAGTTAACAGAGTTACCCTTTATATTTCCTAATTTTGAGTTTAACCACAAGTTTCTCTAAGCCTTCATTTTAAAGTATACACTTATCGTTTGAAACGATAAAAGTTCTCTCCCCAATAAGTTCAAACAATTTCCTACAAGATTTTCAGAAAGTTCTTGTGATTCTTCTTTAAGAATCCGATGACTGTGTTATTTACGTATATTATGCTACATTCTCGAAAGCGATAAGAGTATAGTGCCGTGAATCTATAGATTTTAACTCGATTACTTTTTTAATTTTCAACAAACAACAATTTATGATGAAAAAACATCTACTCATTTTCTTCTTGATTGCCTTTTCTCACTTGAAACTCTTTTCACAAGAGCAAGTGGTTACAGGTAGAGTTACTTCTGCGGAAGATAACACACCATTACCAGGGGTTTCAATTTCGGTGAAAGGTACCACTAAGGGAGTTGTCACCGATGGCAATGGTATTTACAAAATCAGTGCTTCACCAACTGCTTCGCTCAGATTTAGTTACGTAGGCTTCAACATTCAAACGGTTGCTATCAGCAATCGTGCGGTGGTTGATGTGGCTTTAGTGTCTAACGTCGCCGATTTAGAGGAAGTTCTGGTGACGGGCTACGGGGCAACTGTTAAAAAGAAAGAAGCAACTGGAGCAACTGCCAATGTAAAAGGCGATGTAATTGAAAACTTGCCTTTACAAAGTTTTGACCGAGCCTTGCAAGGGCGAATGGCTGGCGTACAGATTCAATCAGCCAATGGTGTACCTGGTGGTGCCGTTTCCGTACGGATTCGTGGTGTTGGTTCAATTACTGCGGGTAATGAACCCCTTTACGTAGTGGACGGCGTGCAACTCAACAACAGAAATGATGGAGGAGGAACGGTTAACACGAATCCATTGGCTTTTCTTAATCCCAACGATATTGAGTCAATTGATGTATTGAAAGATGCCGCTACCGCCGCTATCTACGGTGCTCAGGCTGCCAATGGAGTGGTGCTAATTACCACTAAAAAAGGTAAAGGTGGAAGAACCAAAGTTACTTTGAATTATTACCGAGGAATTGTAGAACCTGTACCTACGCTGAAAGTGATGAATTCACAAGAGTTCATTGCGGCGAGAATTGCTGCTGTACAAACTAATAATCCTACTCTTGCTCCTGCAACAGTTAGGGGTAATGTGTTGTCTGCTTTGGGTTTTAATAGAGATTTATCAGAAGAGGCTCTGGCAGCAATTCCCACGTATGACTGGCAAGGTGAAGCCTATCAAAATGGTAGCATTAATAACTATGAAGCATCAATCCAAGGTGGAAATGATAAAACCTCGTTTTATACTTCGCTTTCGTACAACAATCAAGATGCTTCGTTGATTAATATTGATTTTAATCGAGTAGCAGGAAGATTTAGTGTAGATCATAAAATTAGTTCTAAATTGAAACTCGAAACGGGTGTAAACCTCAGTCAAATTAATCAGAGAGGACCTTACGGTGATGCTCGTGGTACAACCGCTTTCAGTGCTCCGCAATACGCTGCACCATTGATTTTACCATTTAACAGACCTTACAACGAAGATGGAACTTTCTACGGATTACCGTCTTCGGGTATTGTTATGGTAGGAGATTTGTCAGGAAATGTCTTAGCGGCTTCTAATTACATCAAGTCTAAAGGTACAATCAATCAGTTAGTCGGAAACTTAGCCTTAACTTACAGCCTGAATAAAGATTTAGTATTCAGAGTAGTGGGAGGTTTGGATTATCGTTTGTTATCAAGTTCCTTCTTTGGAGACCCTCGATTATCGGACTATAATGCGGTTCGGGGTACACTGTCAGAAGCGAACAACAATAACCTGAATTACACCACCAATGCAACGGTTAATTACGTCAAGACTTTGAAAGAAAAGCATGGCGTTAAGTTGTTGTTCGGAGCAGAATACCGTGAAGAAACCAATACAGGTACAAGTTTTGTCGCTAATGGTTTTCCTACTCCTGAATTGAACACAGCGAATGCGGCGGCTGAACCGTCTTCGGTGGGAGGTTTCTGGACGGCTGCAAAAAATGCGGGCGTTTTTGCAAATCTTGGATATGACTTCTCTAAAAAATATCTTCTCAACTTCGTAGCGAGATACGACGGTTCTTCTCGTTTTGGTGCTAATAATCAGTGGGGTTTTTTCCCTTCTGTGTCAGCTAAGTGGAATATCGTGGAAGAGAATTTCTTGAAAAATAATCCAACCATCAGTGATTTAGGATTGAGATTTAGTTACGGTTCAACAGGGAATAGTCAGATTTCCAATTTCGCTTCTCGTAGATTATACGGTTTAGGTGGTGTTTATCAAGGGTTTTCAGCCATCACACCAAGTCAATTGGGTAATCCTAACTTGAGATGGGAACGTAACGTTACCTTGAACGTTGGACTTGATTATGGATTCCTATCGGGCAAAATAAAAGGTAGTATTGAGGCTTTTGAACGTACCAGTAAAGATTTATTACTAACCCGTTCTATTCCGCAAAGCAATGGTTTCAGTGATATTACTGAAAACATTGGTGAGGTGGTCAATCGTGGGTTTGAATTTGGCATCAGTTCAACCAATGTTGATAGAGGTGGCTTCAAATGGGTGACAGATTTCAATATTACCTTTAT
>JALONS010000209.1 GCA_025454855.1 Arcicella sp. | reverse complement strand
ATACAAGTATCAAAGTATGAAACCTCATCTTTACATAATCATATTATCACTATTTGCACTGCTAACAAGCTGTGAGATAAACGATTATGTACAACCAACAGAACTTCCAGAGCCGACACAAATTGGTAAACAGACTTTTGGGGTAAAGATTAACGATGAAATTTGGATTCCTTTTCAACGATATAAAGCCAATCCTAATTTTAAGCCCGTGCCAGTAGTTTGGGGGCGTTACCAAAATGAAACGCTGAGATTAACCGTCACCAACCAAGACACCCGTGAGGCTATTAGTTTGATGATTGCTAACATGAAGGGCGTGGGAACTTATAAATTTATGACGTATTTTCCCAAAAATGCCATTGAATTTACTCCATACGCCAGTGTATATCAGCGTTGTGTAGGCGGAAATTGTGGACAATATCCCATCGCAGCCAATGGAGAAAACGAAGTAGTTATCACACACTTCGACCCTATTTTGAAAGTTTACTCAGGAACATTTAAGGTAAAGATAATCCTGCGGAAATATTTACTTTGAAAGATGGGCGTTTTGATTTGAAGGGGGAATGAAAATAAGAAATTGATTTTAAGGACGACTTCGCTTTGAGCGAAGTCGTCCTTTTTGTTTAATATGTGATATCTAAGTTTTGGATAAAAACTTTATTACACTCATTTAATTCACTTAGGTCGTTTACAATATTATTAGGATTAAGTTTAATCCAATCTTCCATCTCACTAAACGTTTTCATATCTTCATATCCAATTCCCCATTCTGTAAAGTAGATAATTTTTTCTACTTCCAAAAATTCATAGATGTCTTGTATAACTTTTACCCGTCCTTCTCGTAAAATTTTGTTTGAATAAAAATTTGACCAATCGGAGAAGTGACTAAACGCACCTGTAAAAGAAATAATATCATCGTGAAACCGTACTCCAAAACTCCAACGTGAATTATCATTGTATATTCTTTTAGCATTGTTCGACAAATGGTATGTTAAACTAATACTTCCATTAGAAACGCTCAATTGCCATAACTTTTCTTTATAAACAGCATCTAAATCAACTTCTTGATAAGGTAAATCACTCTTAAAATTTGATAAAAAATTTAAGTCAAGAACTATATCTATTTTCTTATTGCTAAGTATCTCAACGGTACGTTCAATATCTCCTAATTTATTTTGTCCCCAAGCGACTAACCAAACTGCCATTTTGTTAAAGTTTAAATATTTTACACAATAATACGAGTTTTTGTCAAACACTCCCCCTCACAACCTCCACCGCTTCCTCCATTTCCCGAAAATTCATACTGGCAAAACCCATTCTGCAAGCGTTGAGATTGGGATATGCCAAGCCATTAGAAAGATAAAGCCCTTTTTTACCGACTTTTTCGGAGAGGGTTTCTAAGGAAATTTTGTCATCAAATTTTGCCCAAATCGCCATTCCTCCGTCGGGAATTTTGAAATCAATCATATCTCCTAATTCCCTCTTGAGTAATTCACAAGCAAAATCTCGTCTTTCTCGATACGTTTTTAGAGCTTTGGCGGTGTAGCGTTTTAGTGTGCCGTCTTCCAACATATCGGCTAAAATTAATTCTAAAATGGTGTCGCCCTGACGGTCGATGATTCTACGATGCTTAGCTATTTCGTGGATAATCTCAGGTTTTGCTATTAAATACCCAACTCTGAAAGCAGGGGCTATTCGCTTGGTAAATGACCCTAAATAGATAACCAATCCGTGGCGGTCGGCACTGGCTAAAGGCAAAACGGGGCGATTGGCATAATGAAAATCATAGTCGTAATCATCTTCTATGATGTAAAAACCGTATTGTTCTGCCAAAGTCAATAGCTTGATTCTGCGTTCGGGCTTGAGCGTTACGGTGGTGGGGTGATAATGATGCGAAGTGACATAAACTGCCTTGATGGGCGTATCACCGACCATCCTTTTTTTTCGACAAATTTCTTCAATGGCATCAACCACGATTCCATCATCGTCAATCGGAACAATTTTGAGCTGTAAACCCAAACTTTCAAAAGTCATGTTAGCGGTTGGGTAATTCAATTCGCCCACGATAATTTCATCGTTTTCCTTGAAAAGTGCCTGCGAAACCAAATAGAAAGCCATTTGACTGCCACGAGTCGTGAGGATATTTTCGGGTAAAATATTCATACCCCTTGTTTCATTCAAAAACTGTGAAAATACTTCTCTAAAACGTTGATTTCCGTAGGGATTGGCGTATTGAAATAGCTGCGATTCTCCAAATTTGAGGTAATGAGCATACAAACGAGCCAACTCTTCACGGGGTGACATTCGCACGTCAGGAAGTCCGTCGTTGAATGCCAATCGCTGCGTAATTACGGGCGGAATCTTGATAATTTTATTTTGAGGAACGAATAGATGAGGACTCTCAGCCTGTGGTTTTTGTTTGTTTGTTGAAAAAGAAATCGGTTCAACTGTTGGCAGATGTTGAGCAATGAAAGTTCCTTTTTTGGGAAAAACCTCAATCCAGCCTTCTGAATAAAGCTCTTCGTAGGCTGCAATGACCGTTTTTCGATGAACATTCAGTAAATCAGCCATTTGCCGTGAACCCAATAATTTCACGCCTTTTTTCAAAATTCCCGCTTGAATATTTCGAGAAATACCATTAGCAATCTGCACGTACAAGGGCAGAGAAGAATCGGGGTTGAGTTCGAGTAAAGTTTTATAAGGAGTTTCCATCTGGACTACTTCATTATACAAAAGTGGACGGGTAATACCACCCAGTAAAGGTATAGATTTGTCACGAAATAAGTGTGTTTATGAGGAAAAAGTTTATCCATTGATGTTATAGGCTAACCCACCTCCTCACAAACATTAAATTCCTCAAGTAATGTTACAAAAAACTCCCCGCACCACACCCAGCCGCTACGCCAACCAGCGTATGAGCTATGATGAAGCCGTTGTATTTCCAATTTTGGATGAGGCTTTGTTTTGCACCATCAGTTATTCCACTGATAATCAACCCTTTAGTATTCCTACGGCTTTTGTTCGGAAAGAAAATAAACTATACATCCACGGTTCAGTAGGAAGTCACTTTCTTCGTGAGATTGAGAAAGGTATTCCCGTGTGTATCTCTGTTATGCTCACGGATGCCTTGGTGGTAGCAAAATCCGCCTTTCATCATTCAGTCAATTATCGTTCGGTGGTGATATTTTCAAATGCTCAACGCATTGATGATTATGAAGTTAAGTATTCATTTTTCAAAGAATTAACCGAAAAAATTGTACCGAATAGTTGGGATTATCTTCGCCCGATGCAAAAAAAAGAAGTTGATAAAACCATGCTTTTGGTTTTTGATATTGTGGAGGCTTCGGCAAAGGTACGGTCAGGAATGCCGATGGACGATGAGGAGGATCAAAACCTACCGATATGGTCGGGGCTGATACCCATTCCAAGTAAGAGACTAACGCCCATTGCGGATGATTTGAGTATGAATATTCCTTTGCCAGAGCATTTGAGATAAATGTACTACTGGCTTTAATCTGTAATTTGATTGATTTACAGACTAAAGCCTGTGGTACTTGAAATCTTGCTTGTATCTTTGCAAAAAACTCCACAATCAAAATATGCCTCTGATAAAACCCGTAAAAGGAATTTCGCCCACGTTTGGCTCAAATTGTTGGCTTGCCGAAAACGCTACCGTGGTCGGAGATGTTACAATGGGCGAAAACTGTACCGTTTGGTTTAATGCCGTAGTCCGTGGCGATGTCAATTCCATCATCATCGGTAATAATACTAATATTCAAGACGGGGCGGTGATTCATTGCACTTACCAAAAAACCAAAACCATTATCGGGAATTATGTATCTATTGCTCATAATGCCATTGTACATGGCTGTGTGATTGAAGACAAGGTTTTGGTAGGCATGGGGGCAATTATTATGGATGGTGCCGTCATAGAAACAGGCTCTATCATAGCCGCAGGGGCAATTGTGACACAAAATACCCGTGTACCCGCAGGCTCAATATACGCAGGGAATCCTGCTAAATTACTAAAACCTGTATCGCCCGAAGCCGCCGAAGTTTTCATGCGGACAGCGAATAATTATATCATGTATTCGGAATGGTTTAAATAATTTCAGAAGGGATTTGAGGGGTTTAGGGGTTCAATTTAAAAACAATCATACATTTTTCCTCGAACCTCTAAACCCTTTAAATCCCTTAAACCCCTAAATCCCATGCCCACTATATTCACAAAAATCGTAAATGGCGAAATTCCTTGCCATAAAATTGCCGAAGATGAAAACTTTTTGGCTTTCTTAGACATCACGCCTTTGGCAGACGGACACACGCTCGTGATTCCGAAAAAGGAAGTTGATTATATTTTTGATTTGGAAGATAGTTTGCTTTCAGGACTGATACTTTTTGCTAAAAAAATCGCCCCTGCTATTGCACAGGCGTGTCCGTGCCGTAAAGTGGGCGTGTCGGTCGTGGGCTTAGAAGTACCTCACGCACACGTACATCTAATTCCCCTGAATTCGATGAATGACATTAATTTTACTCGTGAAAAGATGAAGCCTTCGCAAGAGGAATTGAAAGCTACGGCTGATAGAATTAAATCGTTTTTGTGAAATGTAAAATGTAGTAGAGACAAGGCAATGCGGTAGAGACAAGGCATTGCCTTGTCTCTACCGCATTGCCTTGTCTCTACCGCCACGAATGAATCAATTATTTTCCCTTTCGTTCAATCTCTTTCAAATTTTCCATTTTCTTATTTCTCAGAAACCCATTGATGTCTTCAAAATGCTCTTTTACTTGTTTATTCCCAAACTCAAACACTTTCGAAGCCAATCCGTCTAAGAAATCTCTATCGTGAGAAATCAAAATCACCGTGCCTTCAAAAGCCTTCAAAGCATCTTTCAGAATATCTTTGGTTTTTAAATCCAAGTGGTTGGTAGGTTCATCAAGAATTAACAAATTTACGGGTTCAAGCAAGAGTTTTATCATTGCCAAACGGGTTCTCTCTCCTCCCGACAACACGCTTACTTTTTTATTAATATCATCTCCGCCAAACATAAATGCACCCAAAATATCCTTGATTTTAGTACGAATTTCGCCAACAGCGATATTATCAATCGTTTGGAAAACCGTTAAATCTCCATCTAACAGAGCCGCTTGGTTTTGGGCAAAATAACCAATCATCGAGTTATGCCCTAATTTCAAATCGCCTTCAAAATCAATTTCGCCCATAATGGCTTTCACGAGTGTTGATTTTCCCTCTCCATTTTTACCAACAAAGGCAACTTTTTCCCCACGTTCAATCGTGATTCTGGCATCTTTAAAAACCAAATGGTCGCCATAACGCTTACTTACTTCTTCGATAATTACGGGATAGTTACCCGAACGTGGAGCGGGTGGAAATTTAAGATTTAGAGCAGATGTATCCACTTCATCCACCTCAACAATTTCTAATTTTTCCAACATTTTTACCCTCGACTGCACCTGTAACGTTTTCGAGTACGTTCCTTTAAAACGCTCAATAAATTCGGTGGTTTCGGCAATGAATTTCTGTTGTTCGTTAAACTGCTTTTGCTGTTGTTCTTGACGTTCTTTTCGTAGTTGCAAATACTGCGAATAATTTACTTTGTAGTCGTAAATCCGCCCCATCGTGATTTCAACGGTACGATTGGTAATGTTATCCACAAAAGCTCTATCGTGTGAAATAACGATTACACCTTTAGCCGAATTCATCAAAAAGTCTTCTAACCACTGAATCGACTCAATATCCAAGTGATTGGTAGGCTCATCTAAAAGAATCAAATCGGGGTTTTGAAGAAGGATTTTTGCCAACTCAATCCGCATACGCCAACCTCCACTAAATTCAGAGGTTTTACGAATAAAATCTGACCGTAAAAAACCCAAACCCAGCAACGTTTTTTCAACCTCCGCATCAAAATTGATTTCTTCGATGGAGTAATATTTCTCACTAACTTCCGAAACCCGTTCGATAATCGCCATGTATTCGTCGGACTCATAGTCGGTACGAGTCTCCAACTGATGATTCAATTCATCAATCTCGGCTTTCATGTCCAAAATTTTTGAAAAAGCCTTTGTCGTTTCTTCAAAAACCGTACTATCGTCGGTAGTAAGTAAATGCTGAGGTAAATAAGCAATTACTGCGTCGTTGGGGGCTGATATTTTTCCTCTGGTAGGTTTATCTGCCCCCGCAATAATCTTCAAGAGCGTAGATTTTCCTGCTCCATTTTTACCCATGAGGGCTATTCTATCTTTTTCGTTGATGTTGAACGTTACATCACTAAACAAAGCTCGTCCACCGAACTCAACCGTTACATTATCTACTGAAATCATGTTTTAGGGATTAGGTTTTGGAGATTAGGGGTTTGCCCACACAAGTTTCCTCCAAAAACTAATATTCTATTGTATTTTTGAAATGAGGTGCAAAGATACGGGAGAAAATTGGAGGGAGATAAAAAAAGCCAACTTCAGTAGTATTGAAATTAGCTTTTTGAGGAATGGATTTATTTTTAGGCGTAAACTAAGCCCTTGTGAGTTACATCGGAATTATTAGAAACTGATTCTATCTTTTGCTTCAAAATATTAGCTCTTTCCAATAAAAACTCTGCCACTCCTTCAATGGGTTTCTGAGCGTTTTGTTCTAATATTGAACTGACTTCTACACCCAATGCTTCAATTTCAGCAGGGTTTTGAGCTTCGTCTATTTTCTTGAAAATATTTTTGAGTTTAGTTATCGTTTTCATTTTTTGATTCATTTTCGGAATTATCCACTATTTATCACACAATCACTAACAGGGTTTGACCTTCAATCCTCTCAGCGGTTATTTTAATAGTTACAATAGATAATTCCGATTATTTATATCAAGTATTTAGTAAATCTACCATGGCTTTTTGTTCTATTTTATAAGTATCGCCAAGGCTGATTTTATCTATTTTTGAAATAACTTTCTTTTCACAAGCCTTATTTAAAATTATATTGGTTAAGGATTGTGCTAATTCCAAATCAATTCTTTTCTCTACTGTGAAAAAAGGTAAATTTAATATGTATAAAAAACGACTAATAGGACTTTTTCCTGTTGCTATATTGACATTATTATTCGATTCTGATTCATAAATATGATTCAATAAATGAGTATTATTGAAGAAAATTGGATTTTGTAGAGATGAACGATTATTATAAATTTTACGGATAAAATTTGAAAATATTTCATTTTGAACTGTATCAAGAGTCAAAGTTTGCTTGAAAAATTTATCTGAATATTCTTTTCTAATTAAAACATACCAAATCCGAAATGTGAAAATTAAAATAGATAACCAAATAACACTAAAAAAAGCCTCTGCAACACCTGAATCTACAATATTCAATTTTCCGAAATTGAATATTGATTTTAAAAAAGGATGTTCAGAAAATGTTTTTGGGAACATCCAAATAATTGTTAAAATTCCTGATATAACAGATGAAGTAATTTTTGAAAATAGATTACTGTCTTTATAGACTTGGATACTATCCGCTATTTTTCTATCTAAATTCTCGCTATCAATTTTAGAAGAATTTGTATTGACAAATGTCTCAACTATTTTAATAATCGAATCATTTTGCTTCTGAATCAAAGCAAGTTGATTATTTTCTTTTGAATCAATTGAATCTAAACTTTCTGTAAGTCGATTAAACAATATTTTGTCATTTTCAGAAGCGAACCCATTTCCACCATTTTTATCAGGATGTATAGATGCAAGTTTATTTTTTATAGCTTTTTTTAACTCCTCAGTATCATTAGAAGTAACATTTAACATTTTTTTGATGTCATTAATTTCCATTTTTTATCGTTAGTTTATTAAGCATTTGACCGAATTTAAAAATAAATTTTAACAAACATAGTTCAACAAATTTATTTTCATTTTTACTTAAATGGGTTTTACTCACCCATACCACTCCTGCTCCGACCTCCCAATATACTGAAAATCAGTCATTTCCTACAAATACGCCCCCACATTCGGATATATATCCAAGTCTTTCAAAGTATCAATAGGTTTCCAAACTATCTCTAAGGCAGAAGTATGTTCAGGGTTTAAAATGGGCTTCCCTCCTATTATTTTCCCTAAAAAAACACAATGCAAAAACGTATTTCCAAGTACTGATTAAAATAGCAATAGACGAAGATTCAATAACATTTAACAACTGGCATATTTTTTTAGTATTACTTTGTGAAGTATTGCATCCACTTGTATGAAATTTTTTACTACGTTACTCTTTTTTCTTGGCACAA
>JALONS010000468.1 GCA_025454855.1 Arcicella sp. | reverse complement strand
CCTCAATTGTCATTAAAGCATTATTAAGCATGGCATTACCTGTGTATGTGTTGAATATGGTCATTTTATATATTTCTAAATTTCTTTTCAAATATTACCACTCACCTTGTGCATTATCTTCCCAACCCCTCAAAATTCTAAAAATTTATTTGGGCAATGTGCTTTCTGATATGCTCAACAAGGCTTTCGGGTTCTACAATTTCTACGATATGTTCATGGTAGCCCAACAAAAAGTTAGTTAAGCCAAAAAAACGTTCGTTTACTCGACATTCAAACTCAAATACACCTTCTTCATTGGCGGATGGTTGCAGATACGCCTGCGTCAGCGGAAAACGTTCAATTAGTTCGTTATAGCCACCCACTTTTAGGCGTATATGCACACGCACCTGTTTGTCGTTTACGATTCTGAAAGGGTCGGTGGCCGTTACATAATGTTTGGTTTCGTTTTGCCAAGTTTCGGTCTGTACTTCTACTCGCTCAACTCTCGAAATCCTGTAATGCCTAATCACCTGATTCTCTACATCGTAGGCGTGTAAAATATCTTCTTTGGTACTCACCAAAAATGGTTCTACCAATCGGTTACTCACTTTACTACTGTTGGTCGAGCGATAATTGACCAGCTTGACAATCCGTTTTTGCTGTTTGGCTTGTTCGAGCAAATTAGCTTTATTCAGGAATGTCTTCGAGAATAAACTACTACCGAGCTTTGATACATCATAGACCGTTTCGAGTTTTTCACGAATCTTATCCATTCGTTTGTCGGCTACATTAGTTTTAGTTAGGGCATCAATCAGTAAATCTTTCTCGGTTTCAGTAAAAAAATCTTCGAGGTATTCCAACGATTTGTTCGGCACAATAGCATAGCGATATTGAGCATCGAAATGTAGCAAAAAATCGGCATCTCGGAGTTCGTCAAAGTCTTTTTTGATACTATCATTGCTAACGTTGTATTTGGTTGCCAGCATCTTTTTGGTGTAATGATGGGGGCGTTCGAGTAGGTCCTTCAAGATAGCCAATAACCGATACTTCGGACTATTTTCGTGGAAAATGTTCATTTTATTTTCTATTTATAAACCTCACAGTAACCCATACCCGCCGCCGAAGTGTACTTGCCAAAACCACCATAAAATCCAACCTCAATTATCTGCGATGGAGCTTTGAGTTCAAATATAAAATTTTCATAACCTCTCACTTTGGTTTGACTTTCTTTGTTTTGTTTGATTATCCTGAGCCTTGATTTCATCTTACTATCATCAACCAATCTAAAACTAATTAGCTTATCAAGGGCAGCTTCATCCATTAGTAGGCTTTTGCCGTAAATAGATTCATACTTACTTAATAGATTTTGGGCAAATAGTTTGGCAAAGTTTGGGTGCGTAGGCATTAAGTAATCATCCTTTCCGTCGGGTCTTTTTTCGGCAATGACAATCGGGCTTTGGGCTATGAAATATTGGGAGTTTTCGGCTAATATAACACCAGCCAGCGACTCAACCGCCTCAATAGAAAAATCAGCTTGGTATTTATTGTCGTAGATACTAACCTTTTGATTTTTGAATAAACCAATGATAAAGTCTTCGGCGGCTTTGTCTATAAAGAAAGAAACCGTAATGAAGATAGGTTTATCAGATAATAAAACGAAGTCTTCCCCTTTTTCGATGGCTTTTGCTTTGTGACGAATCTCGAAGTTTGAGAAAGTAAAATGTTTGAATGTTTTGTATGAACCCTCTACCAAATACCCTTTTTGGTGCAAGAAAGTTGCGTATTCTGAATCGGCTTCATCGATACGAGAGTATATCCAGCCTGCAAACGGATAGTTGTAGTTGAGGGTTAATTTCTGCAATGGCTTTTGTGGTCGTAGTGTGAGTCTGAATCTCATATTGTGGTGTAAATTAGAATCCAATATTAATTAAAAGTTTAGATTTATTCAAAGGTTATTAGAATTTTGTATGACTATTATATTGTGGTGAGTTTATTTAGTAGATATCACATTTGATTTATCAATTAATGGAATTATAACGCAATAATAATGTTATAATTCCATTAATTGATTATCTTTGTATATTAAAAATAATTTATATGCCTACTCTGGATAAAAACAATTTTAAATACAATGCCAAAGTTTTTGAGAAGACTTGTTTGTATTGTGGAACAACCTACTTTGCCAATCGTTCAACAGCAAAGTATTGTTCATCCACTTGCCGTGGATATGCGAATCAAGCAAAAAATTTAAATGAAGCCGCCCCTTGGAGTGAAGAAGAACGTACAGTCGATGCCCTACTCTCGCAGGTAGCTTATCTAAAAGGACAATTGCAACACTATATTAAAGAAAACGAGGAGTTGAAAAAAATCATATCAGAAAATAAAAAGCCTTAACTCAAAACGGCTAAGGCTTTTCTGTTACTAAATCCACACAACTTTGTTGCGAAATTACAAGTTTTATATGTTTTTGCTACTTATATGAAGAAATAATTATGACAGAATCTAATCTTGATGGCGTAATCAAAGAGTAAAAAAAACTCAAATACTAATCAATCATTTAACCGAATCTTTTGCAAGTTTTCTAAACATCATAGTTTAATAATAGTTAAGCATTTCGTCAGAATTGTAAAATAGTTAAATCAATTTTCTCTTTATTTAAATCTTTTATCCGAATACAAAATACGTTGTGCCGAATTTACTTCAAACCTCACTAAATATCAGGTCGGGCAACAGTAAGATATTAAAAGAGCGAGCTTGCAGTTTAAATAATGACTAAAGTATATTTCGTTTTTAGTATCTGAAAACAATAAAATTATTATATTTGACCAAGCCTATCTCACAATGACATGAAAACTATAAACTATGAAATAATTAATATACTTGCTTACTCCGACGTATTTAATTATCCGCTTACCAAACAAGAAATATTTGAAAGAAGTAGCTTTTCGATTTTTGAAATAGAAATCGGTTTAGAACTTCTCG
>JALONS010000208.1 GCA_025454855.1 Arcicella sp. | reverse complement strand
GCAGCCCCAGGTTTCGGATTGAGTTTCGTAATCACCTTTACGGCTTTCTTCATACATTCATCATCAATCCCCAAACGTTTCTGAATTTTATCGTAGTGTTTTTTAGAAAACTCATCAAAATTATCTTCAATAATCTTGATGGCGTATTGGATGATGGGGTCTTCGGCATCTTTTCTATCTAATTGTAGCAAAAGGCACTCTTGAAGGTCACGAGCGGCAATACCTGCAGGGTCAAAATTTTGAATTTGCTTTAAAACGGCTTCTACATCCTCAACGGTTGTGTAAACGCCTTGGGTAAAAGCCAAATCATTCACTACTGCCTGCAAAGGGCGACGAATGTAACCATCAGTTTCGATTGAGCCAATCAACTGTCTGCCAATAATTTCTTGTTGTTCTTCCAAACGAAGAAAACCCAACTGTGAAATAAGGTGGTCAGTCAAGCTGGAAATCATAGCGATGGGCATTTCCTTGTCATCGTCGTCTCCATTGCCATCTCCCTGCATTTTATAACCATTATAATCATCGTGAAGGTACGATTCAATATCTAAATCACGGTCGTTGTAATCACCGAAATCATCATCAGCATAATCATCAAAATCTTCGTCATATTCATCACGTTCTTTGATGTCATTATCCATTTCCATCCCTTCTTCCAAAGCAGGATTGATTTCAAGTTCTTCTTCAATACGGGCGGCGAGTTCAAAGGTAGGAATTTGCAACAATTTGATAAATTGAATTTGTTGCGGAGATAACCTCTGTTGTATGGATTGGCTTAAGGAAAGTTTTTGCATAAGTCTCAGGCAGTAAGGTACTGATGAATAATTTAGGTTGGTATTGTATTTGTGCAAAGCACAGTTGAATACCGTTCTAACAAATATCTTGCCAAATTTATAAAATTATAATTTACAAAGTCAATACTTTTTAATAATTTAATTAAAAATAAATATTAAATCACTGTAAATCAAATAATTAAATTTATAAAAATATTTCCAAAAATATCTTACTTTATTGAATTGGTTATTAAAATTAAGATAAATTAATAACTACTTAGCCTGATTAACTTTCCCGAAAAATTGAGTAAAAAGATGGGAAACTTAACTCGAAATTGAAACGATTATACAATGAAAAAGTCACAGATATTCGGTAATTGAGATATTTGTTGGTAATTTTGAGGAGGTAAAAATGAAATCAATAATGCAAATCAAACAAATTTTAGCAGAGGCTGCCATTGGTAGCGAAATTACCGTAAAAGGATGGGTAAGAACCAAGAGGGATTCCAAAAATGTGGTATTTATTAACATCAATGATGGCTCGGTTATACACAATATTCAAGCAGTGGCAGAGGCAGGAGTTATTAATGAAGATACCCTGAAATTAATCACAACGGGGTCTTGTGTGGCGGTTACAGGCACATTGATTGCTTCGCAAGGGTCTGGGCAAAAAGTAGAATTGCAAATCTCGTCGGTGCAGGTTTATGGTACTGCCGACCCCGACCGTTATCCATTACAACCCAAAAAGCATAGTTTAGAGTTTTTGCGTGAGATTGCTCATCTACGACCACGTACTAATACATTTTCGGCAATACTCCGTATTCGTCATGCTTTGGCATTTGCCATTCATAAATATTTTAACGATAACGGATTTTTCTATTTACACACGCCCATCATTACGGGGTCTGATGCAGAAGGTGCGGGTGAAATGTTCAGAGTATCAACCCTTGATGCTAAAAACCCGCCTTTGAACGAAGACGGAACGGTTAATTACAAAGAAGATTTCTTCGGAAAAGAAACTAACCTGACGGTTTCGGGGCAATTGGAAGGGGAATTGGGTGCTATGGCGTTATCAAAAATCTATACTTTCGGACCTACTTTCCGTGCTGAGAATTCAAATACGGCACGTCACTTAGCAGAGTTTTGGATGATTGAACCAGAGGTTGCCTTTTATGAATTAGAAGACAACATGGCATTGGCTGAAGGTTTCACAAAATATGTCATTAATTATGCCTTAGAGAATTGTGCGGATGATTTAGCTTTCTTAGAAAACCGTTTAAAAGACGAAGAAAAATCTAAAAAAGCGGAAGAACGTTCAGAACTGGATTTAATTCAGAAACTTCGTTTTGTAGTTGATAATGAATATGTTAAATTGACTTATACCGAAGCCATTCAAATTTTATTATCTTCCAAACGACATAAAGAAGGTAAGTTCCAATATCCTGTACAATGGGGTATCGACTTGCAGTCTGAACACGAGCGTTATTTGGTAGAAAAGCACTTCAAAAAGCCCGTTATCTTAACGAATTATCCAAAAGACATCAAGGCTTTTTATATGAAATTAGATGATGACGGTAAGACGGTGAGGGCGATGGATGTATTGTTTCCCGGTATCGGAGAAATCATTGGTGGTTCACAACGGGAAGATGATTATTCAAAATTATTAAAACGTTCAAGAGAAGTGGGTATTCACGAAGAAACCATTTGGTGGTATCTGGAAACTCGCCAGTTTGGAACAGCTCCACACTCTGGTTTTGGTATTGGTTTCGAGCGTCTGGTCATGTTTGTAACGGGTATGGGAAATATACGTGACGTGATTCCTTTCCCGAGAACACCCAAATCGGCTGAGTTTTAATATTTATTAGCACAGACAAATTGTCTGTGCTTTTTTGTAAATTTATACTACACAAGAAACGATTTAAAAAAACGAACAAATAACCCTATAAAAACCAACCTCTTATAAAATATATTTTTCGCAAGGCTAAGTTGCTTTACAATAACTAAAATCTACCAAAAACATGAATACAGCCATTTTACAGCCCATTATCAATTCTCCTGAGCTTCCAAAATACATTCAGAAACTCACGGAGATATACCAGTATGAACAAAAAAAACGAACTGCTTTCTATAATCTTATCACCGAAGATGATAAAGCTGAATTTATCAATGGTAAGGCAATTTTTCATTCGCCCGTGAAGAAAAAACATAGTGATGCTCTCGACTTTTTACAAACTTTAGTAAGTCCATACGTACGTCTGAATAAATTAGGGAGAGTTTACGTAGAAAAACTCATGATAGAGCTTTCACGCAATAGTTATGAACCAGATTTATGTTTCTTTGAACAGAAAAGAGTAAAGCAGTTTGATGAAGAGCAAATGCTTTTTCCTGCTCCTGACTTTATCGTTGAAATTATTTCAAAAAGTACCGAAAAAAATGATAGGGGAATAAAATTTACGGATTATGCCCAACATCAAGTAAAGGAGTATTGGATTATTGACCCCAACAAAAAAACACTTGAACAGTATTTGCTAAGTCATGGTATTTATGAATTGAACTTAAAAAGTCATGACGGAGAAGTAGAAAGTAAAGTCATCAAAGGTTTTAGAATACCCATCAAATCTATTTTTTCAGAGACTGAAAATCTCAAGACTCTTCAAACAATCATTACCAAGCCATGAACAAACTATTTTTATTGATTTCGCTACTTTTAATGGCATCATTCCAAAGTATCGCCCAGCAGTCAGAAGATGAAAAAGCAGTCAAAGCCGTTGTTGTCACCTTATTTGAAGGTATGCAAAAACACGATACCACCATGATAAGGGCGTGTTTTCACCCTTCGGCACGTATGCAGTCGATTGGGATGAGTCGTAAAACGGGTAATGTAGAAGTCACAACCGAGGCGACAATTGATAATTTTGTAAAGCAAATCGGAGGAATGCCCGCTAACCTGAAAATAGAAGAAAGGGTATTGAGTTATGAAATTAGGATTGATGCCCAAATGGCAACCGCTTGGACTCCCTACGAATTATACGTGAATGAAAAACAGCAACATTGCGGCGTAGATGCCTTTCAGCTTTATAAAACTGATAAAGGTTGGAGGATTTTGAGTATTGCAGATACCCGCAGAAAATGCCAATAAAAACTTAAATGGCAAAATAATTTCCAAAATGTTTGGAAATTATTTTTTCAAATATTTACTTTGTATCACAAAGTAATTTGAAATAAAATGAAACAACATCTTCAAGACCTTACCGAGATACGTTCAATGATGGAACGTTCGTCTCGCTTTATTTCATTGAGTGGACTATCGGGTATATCAGCGGGTATATTTGCCTTGATTGGGGCATACGTAGCTTACCAACGAATTCTGGAAGATGCTTCAGGTGAATACTTAAATTTGTTGAGCAATACGCCGTTACTTCGCTTCATTGTGATTGATGGGATTATTGTTTTGACACTCTCATTAATTTTCGCTTTCTATTTCACCGCTCGACAAGCCCGCAAAAAAGGATTAAAACTTTGGGACAATACCTCAAAACGCTTATTCGTAAATTTAGCCGTACCTTTAGTAGCAGGTGGTTTTTTCTGCTTAATTCTTTTACAACAAGCTCCTCATTTAATAGATTGTGCCACATTGGTTTTTTACGGACTTGCCCTTGTGAATGGTTCAAAATATACGTTAGATGATATTCGATACTTGGGATACATTGAAATCACACTCGGGCTTGCCTGCGGTCTGTTAAACGAATGGAGAATTGGATTAGTCTTTTGGGCAATTGGCTTTGGGGTATTGCATATCGTTTATGGTATTGTGATGTACAAAAAGTATGAAGCATAAGGAGATAAAGAATCGAAAATTTAAGCAACGTAAATGAAAAACTTAATCGCTGATATTAATAAATCCTTTGAAAATCGTGTTCGATTGGGCATTATGTCCATCCTGATGGTACACGATTGGGTGGATTTTGGCGATTTGAAAGAAACTCTCAACGTTACCGATGGTAATTTAGCCTCGCATATCACAGCGTTAGAAAAAGAAAAATACGTGCAAGTAAAAAAAGCATTTATCGGCAAACGTCCTAATACGTCGTTCCAAGCAACTGCCGAAGGAAAACAGGCTTTCCAAGAGCATTTGAATGCTTTAGAGGCGTTGATAAAAGGTATGTGAAATGTAACACGATTCTCCAGAATCGTAATATTTATACCAATCAAATCACGATTCTGGAGCATCACACCCAATAAAGTCTTCACATTTCACCATTTTGGAAAATCGTGAAAAAATGAAGACTTTTTAAATAAATAATTACTTTGAATTTCAAAGTAATTTGTAATAAATAATAATTTAAACTTGATTATGAAACTCAAAAACATCTTTCTCATTTTCGCAATCACTGCATTTAGTTGTTTGTTTTATCAACAATCTGCGGGGGTCAATTTATTGATTTTCAATCTTCTATTGATTATTTTTTCGGGAAGTTCTCAGCCTGAATTACTAAAGAATCGAAATTGGCAAATAGTTACTTTAGGAGCAGTCATAACTTCAGCCATGACAGTTTTACATAGTTCAGATTTAGCGGTAGTTACCAATCTAACCTCACTAATTTTATTAACTGGTATTTCATTTAACGCTGCAACTTCGCTGTATATCTCAGCCTTTCATGGAGTGATTTCTTTATTCGTGCCATTTTTTACCAATATTATCCAGTATATTATTCAGCTTTCAGACTCCAAAACTCGTACTAAAAAAGGTATTTTTTCATTCCGAAAGACATCTATTTATATTATTCCATTAACTGTTACTTTGGTCTTTTATGGATTGTATGCGTCAGCAAATCCAGTCTTTGCTGATTTAATCAAAATACCGAGTATCAATATTTCTTTTAGCCTTGTTTCTTTCACCTTTTTAGGCTGGGTAATATTGTCGGGATTCTTCTTCCCTTTTGGAAACGAAAAATTAGTGGAGTGGGATACTTCAAAGAAGGATACCTTGTCGAGAATTAGACTGAAAATGAAACGTCATTTTGAATCAATGGCTTTGAAATTAGAAAACAAAAAAGGAGTAATTATGCTGGTAATGCTCAATATATTGCTTCTAATTTTCAATGTTTTTGATTTTTCGTTCATTCTCTCTGGCAAGAAACTACCCGACGGTATGGACTATTCCGAGTACGTCCATCAAGGAATTAACACTCTGATTTTCAGCATATTATTAGCAATTAGCATTATTCTTTACTATTTCAGAGGAAACCAAAACTTCTATCAAAACAATCAATGGCTTGTGCGTTTGACCTACTTATGGATTTTCCAAAATGGTCTTTTGCTCTTGGGTATTATTCACAAAAATCAGATTTATATTGAAGAATTTGGACTCACTTACAAACGTATAGGCGTGTATGTGTATTTATTCATGACTTTTGCGGGATTATTAACGACTTTCTGGAAAGTTAATACACAAAAATCCGTCTGGTTTTTATTCCGAAAAAATACTTTGATAGCATATATTTTATTAATAACCAGCAGTTTTATTAATTGGGATAGCCTGATAGCAAAATACAATATTAATACTGCTAAACAATTGGATGTAGCATATCTACTGAATCTGAGCGATACCGTTTTACCCGAATTACAATCTTTACTAAAAAAGCCAAATGTAAATTTATCTACATCAGTTCGAGATTATACCCAAAATGGTTCTACCGCTGATTACTACCGTTCTACACCTATTATTACAGAGAGGCAATTCATTGAAAATCATATAATTGACTTTAAAAAAAGATATAAAAATAAAGCGTGGCAGTCTTGGAACTATGATGATTTGAGGGTTTTTAAGGCTATTAATCAAGGGAAAATATGAAAGTACAAGCCATCATTTTCTCCCCAATTGTAAGTCTTAGTGATATATGGTTAGCTATTATAGTTTTGTCTAACTCCTCAATTTCATCTGATTTTTTCCTCTTTTACCTAATTAGTGTATCACTCGCTATTTTTAGTCAGATTTGCATAGAAGTTTTGCTGATATTGCTAAAAAACTGGGTAAATATAAACTTAACATCATACTTATATATTGCCTCCATTATTTGTTTAACTATAAGTGTGTTGTCATTTAGTACCAGTTCATCTTACTTATTTCAGGAGAAATTAAATGAAAGTGTTAGTGTATTCTCATTCTTTTACATTTATTCAATCGGCAATGCACTGACTTACAACTACTTATATTTCAGTAAAGTACATAAACAACAATTCACGGACAAGGGGTCCACACTACTCAAATGAAAATTTTAAATATTCCTATCAATCGTTTTCGATTAATTTTTACACTTGGCTTGATGTCGGCTTTGGCATTAGGGCTTTTTATTTTGAAAGCCGTTCTTACGCACAATCTCTCTCTGTGGGGACTGAATTGGAATTTATTTTTGGCTTGGATTCCTATTTTTATTGTATTGTGGCTTGAGAAAAAGGTTGCCATCAATGCCTTGCAGACTTGGGAAGTGTTACTCGGGAGTTTAATTTGGTTATTATTTTTTCCGAATTCACCGTACATCATTACTGATTTGGTACATCTTCAATCATTATCAGGGAACACTTATTGGCATTACCAAATCATGATATTTACGTATGCCTTCGTGAGTTTAGCGTGTGGTTTGTTGTCACTTTATTGGATTCAAAAAGTTTGGACGCAAGTATTTTCCATAAATTGGAGCAATATTTTCAGCATCGGAGCTATTGCTTTATCAGGTTTTGGTATTTTCTTGGGACGAATCGAACGTTTCAACTCTTGGGATTTTTTCAGTCATCCATTCACTTTGTTAAAATTCATTTTTCACTCCATCAAAAACCCAACGGCAATCCTAATGACCTTTGAATTTTCCATTTTCATTGGTATCGCTTATTGGATGTTTTATAGTCTGATACATTTGAAAGAAGAGTAATTCCGTAATAAAGACTTCAAGTTCATAAATTTGTAATCTTTTCAAAGATGATTTGAGGACTTGAAGATTTTAGTATATGATGATTAACGAAAAAAAATTTATTAGAAGCGTTCCACACGCATTCAGGGGTGTAGTAGAACTCATAAAATCCGAA
>JALONS010000207.1 GCA_025454855.1 Arcicella sp. | reverse complement strand
AACATTACATGAAACAAGAAATTAGAGATAAATACGAAGTCGTTATTGGCTTAGAAGTACACGCTCAGTTACAAACTGAAAGTAAAATTTTTGCGGCTGATGCTGCCTCATTCGGCGGTTCACCGAATACGCATATTTCACCTATTACACTTGGGCATCCCGGTACTTTACCCAAACTCAATCGTAAAGCGGTTGAATATGCCATGAAAATGGGCTTGGCTTGTAATTCAAGTATTACTGAAAACCAATATTTCGACCGTAAAAATTATTTCTATCCTGACCTCCCAAAAGGTTATCAAATCACGCAAGACAAAACGCCCATTTGTATGGGTGGTGGCGTAAAAGTGAAACTTTCTACGGGCGAAAAAACGGTTCGTTTTCATCATATTCATTTAGAGGAAGATGCAGGAAAATCGCTTCATGCTGAGGGTTCAACGGATAGCTTGATTGACTATAACCGTGCAGGAACACCGTTAATCGAAATGGTAACTGAACCCGAAATTAAATCTGCCGAAGAAGCCGCTACTTTCATGACGGAAGTCCGCAAATTGGTGCGTTATCTGGGTATTTGCGATGGTAATATGGAAGAAGGTTCACTACGTTGCGATGTCAATATTTCGGTGATGCCTGTGGGTAGCAAAGTGTTTGGTACGAAAGTTGAAATCAAGAATATGAACTCAATGCGTTTTATCCAAAAAGCCATTGAATACGAGATAGTTAGACAAATTGATGCCGTAGAAAACGGTGAAAAACTAATCCAAGAAACCCGTAGTTTTGACCCCGCAACTGGACGTACTTCGGGTATGCGTGAAAAGGAAACGCAAAACGATTATCGTTACTTCCCAGAACCCGATTTAGTACCTTTGACCATCTCTGAAGCATGGCTTTCGGAAGTGAAAAGTAATATGCCAGCTTTGCCGTGGGAGCTTTTCGAGAAATTCACCAAGCAATACAATTTACCAGAATACGATGCCAATGTATTGACAGATTCTCGTGAAATAGCTGAATACTTTGAAGCAACTTGTCAGTTTACTAAAAACTACAAAGCCGTTTCTAACTGGGTTATGGGTACGGTAAAATCGTATTTGAATGATAATAATTTAGAAATTAATCAATTAACCGTTTCCCCCGAACGTTTGGGGGCATTGATTAACTTGATTGATGAAGGCAAAGTAAGTACCTCAACGGCGGCACAACAAATCTTCCCTGAATTGGTACAAGATTCGAGTAAAACGCCTTTGCAAATTGCTGAAACAAAGAAACTAATTCAACAAAGCAATACCGATACACTTCAAGCGTTAATTGATGAGGTTTTAGCCGCCAATCCAGCTAAGGTAAAAGAATACAAATCAGGTAAAAAAGGGCTTTTGGCGATGTTTATGGGCGAAATCATGAAAAAATCAAAAGGCTCGGCCGACCCAAAAGTTACGACGGCATTATTACAGAAATCATTAGATTTATAAGAGTTTATGAGTAAAAGGTTTATGAGTTGATAGAGTAAAACTATACTTTTTAACTTTTAATCTCATAAACACTTAAACTCAAAAAGAGACATGAAAAAAATATTTTTGGGCGTAATATTCGCCATCATTGCTACCCTCACGTTTGGGCAAAATGGTAAACCTGTTACCATTACGGGGAAAGTAAACAATGTTGCCCCCGATAAGAAAGTCTATCTCCAGTTTATCAATGGCAGAGGTACACCCGTAACGATGGACTCGTCGGTAGTTGCCCCTGATAAAACTTTTAAGTTCAATACCAACATTATTGATGGCGGAGGATATTACCTAATAAACTTTTTTGCCTTAGAACTCAGCCAAAAGGTTTTATTAATCCTTGAAGGTGGTGAGACTATCAATATAGTTGCTGATGGGATGGATATGCCTAATAAACGTGGAGCGTTTCAGATAACTGGAAACTCAAAGAATATCGAGTATTTCAATCGTATCGTAAAATTAAATACCGATTTACAAGCCAAAGTAGAAAATTGGAATAAACAAGTAGCGACTGCCCAAGCCAAAAAAGATGAAGCTACTTTGCAGAAAATCCAAAATGATTTTCAAGCCGCCCAACAAGCTAATATCAATAAAATCAAAGCGATGATTCCAGAAATGGGAACTAATTTGGTAGCATTATGGACGGCTGGTAATTTCCTAAACCCTGAGAATGATTTAGAAACGTTAATACAAGTATCAGATAGATTTAAGGCGGAAAAACCAAATTCGCCCAACATTCACATTAAAACTTTTCATCAACAAATCATGCGACTAAAAGGGGTAGAAGTTGGTTCGGAAGCTCCTGAAATTGCCATGAAAACGCCCAATGATAGCACAATGGCATTGTCTTCGTTGCGTGGTAAATACGTTTTAATCGACTTTTGGGCAAGTTGGTGCGGACCTTGTCGCAAAGAAAACCCCAACGTTGTGAGAATGTACTACAAGTTCAAAGACAAAGGCTTTGATATTTTCTCTGTAAGTCTCGACCAAGAAAAAGACGCATGGGTAAAAGCCATCGAGAAAGACGGTTTAGCTTGGAATCACGTTTCAGACCTTCAGTTTTGGAACTCCGCTGCTGCTGCTGCCTACGGTGTACAAGGTATTCCAGCCACATTTTTAGTAGATAAAGAAGGAAAAGTAATCGCTAAATATTTACGTGGAGAAGAATTAGAGAGGAAATTAGAGGAGATATTGAAATAGGTAATTTAGAGAATAGATTTTAG
The DNA here is from genome assembly GCA_025454855.1 of Arcicella sp. Classification (GTDB taxonomy): domain Bacteria; phylum Bacteroidota; class Bacteroidia; order Cytophagales; family Spirosomataceae; genus Arcicella. Next base: position 10,772 of record JALONS010000207.1, on the reverse strand, counting down.
AGAATAGAGAGTTATTGTTCACACTCGATTGATTTATAAAAATTATACTTTACACTTAAAAATTAATGGAGATGACTAATAAAATAGCCAATCACAAAAGCTATGCTTTTGCTCTAAGAATAATCAAACTCTACCAATTATTGTCGAAAGAAAAACAAGAATACGTTATTTCAAAGCAAGTTTTAAGAAGCGGAACAGCCATTGGTGCATTAATTCGAGAGGCTGAATGTGCAGAAAGTAAACCAGACTTTATTCATAAATTAGCTATTTCTAATAAGGAAGCCAATGAAACACATTATTGGATTATGTTGCTACGAGATAGCCATTTAATAGAAGCTAAATTAGCTAACTCTTTTCTTATTGATTGCGAAGAATTACAAAAAATCCTTAATTCAAGTATAAAAACAGCCAAAACTAATCTAAAAACAATCAGAAAAGATAATTAGAATTAATATCGTAGAATTAGTATTAACATATCTAAACTATTATCTAAACTCTATTATCTTTCATCTAATAACATGAAAGTAGCCATCATCGGTGCAGGAAATATGGGAATGGCATTTGCCAAGTCATTTATCCAGTACGAATTAGTAAAAAAAGAAAACCTCTTTTTAATTGAAAAAAATGCAGAACGGGCAGAAGCACTTCGTCAAGAAAAAGCAGGCGTAGTGGTGGACACCATCAATCAAAAAATTGGTGAATATGACCTTATTATTCTGTCTGTTAAACCTCAAGACTTTGCATCATTACGTGATGAACTTCGTTCTGTAATTCAGCCTAATCAACTGATTTTGAGTATTATGGCGGGCATTTCCATCGAAACCATAAAAAACTCCCTCAATCACCATCTCGTATTGCGTGCTATGCCCAATACTCCTGCTTTACTGGGCATGGGTATGACAGCTTTCTCTGCGGCGGGTGACATCACGCTCAGTCAATTGAAAAAAGTAGAAAACCTCATTAACTCAACAGGTAGAGCCGTTTTCTTAGAAGATGAAAGTCTATTAGATGCCGTTACGGCTTTGAGTGGAAGTGGACCTGCTTATTTTTTCTACTTAGTAAAAGCCATGATTGAAGCTGGTAAAGCAATGGGATTTGAAGATGCAATGGCATCATTATTAGTAAAACAAACCATGTTGGGGTCTTTTCATTTAATCAATAATTCAGAAAAGAATTTGGATGAATTGATTAAAGCAGTTGCTTCAAAAGGAGGTACTACTGAAGCTGCATTAAAGCGTTTTGAAGAGGGTTTATTAGCCCAAAATCTGAAAGAAGGTATCTTTGCGGCTCAAAAAAGAGCAACGGAACTTTCTAAATAGGAGTTTAAATTGGGGAGTTAGGTGTTAAAAAAATCAACTAATTCCCACAATCTTATCATCAACAAGAACAGGTCTTTTTATATTTCCAATTGAAATAGTAGGCAGACGCTATTAATAATGCACCGATACTGCCCGTTAAAAATTCTAAACTTTCTCCTAACCACACTATTTCCAAGAGTTTAACGAATAAACTTGCTACTAATAAGGTAATCGGGAAAACATTATGGTGTTTTTTGAAATCGCTGTAAAGAATCATACCTGCCAAAACCAAACTTCCACCAATAAACCAAATCTCCCAAGAATGATTGACTAAACTACTGCCCAAAAATGGAAGCAAAGTTATCAATACAGGAGTAGCAATGCAGTGGATAGCACAAGCAATGGATAGGTAAAAACCTATTTTTTCTACTTTATTACTGTCTTCTCTATGGTTTATTCTTGTAATCATGTTGCAAAAATAATCATTTGCAACATGATTGCAAAAAAAATCTATACTTTTAACATAATTGATATTCTGGTAATGAAGTAATGGCTTGAGCTACGGTCTTGATGGCTTCTATTCCTGTGTTATTTTCACCTATTTTCTTTATAATCATTTCTTTTTGTTGGGAAGTTAGCGGTCTAAGCAACAAATATTTTTCTAAAGTTTCTACCAAATTTTGATTGCCCACCAAAAGCTGATTTTGTAGTTTATTCCAATCAATAAAAGCCTGCATTCGGTTGATTCGCTTGCTTAAATGTTCGGTATCAGCATCGCCATCATCTTTAGTTTTGAAACTGATTTCAGAGTCTTTAAAAATAATTTCGGGTAATTTCATGCGGGTCATTAAGGTCGAAGAATCTATCCAATTTTTTCCTCCCGACCACCCCGCTACGTTTGGAGGGTAAAATAAAATCTGACCCAATGATTTCTGAACAAATAAAACGGATTGTTTTTGCTGGAAATCAATACTAAATTTCCTTTGCAAGCCCACTAATAATTCAATCGGAGATTTTATCCGAGTACCTATATTTTCGGAACGATAAAACCAATCGCTTTTGAAAACATATTCCATTAAATCAGCTATATCATAATTCGTAGATTGAAACCGTTTTGCCATATCTTTAACAGCCTGATTATCAACATTTTCATTCACGAAGTAACGATAAATTTTTGTGCTGATAAAAAGAGCGGTCTGAGGATTTTGTAGAATGATTTTTAAAATATCCTCCCCATTAAAATTACCAGTACGCCCTTGAAATGTCTTTGAGCCACTATCGTGTTGATTAGTCCTAAAAACAAACTCTCCCTGTAAATTTGCCGTCCAACCTGTAAATGCACGGGCAGCTTCTTTAATGTCTTGTTCGGTGTAATTTCCTCTTCCTAAAGTGAAAAGCTCCATCACTTCACGAGCAAAATTTTCATTGGGAGAATTTTTCTTGTTTTGCTGATTATTAAGGAATTGTAGCATGGCAGGGTCTTGGGCTACTGCTAAAAGTAAGTCACCAAATTTGCCCAAAGCATATTTTCGTAGTGTGTTGTTTTGTAGCTGTACCGCCAAAGGTCGTCTGGTTCTACAAGCAAAATGACCATGCCAAAAGAGCGTCATTTTTTCAGTTTCTCGGGCTTCTTTTAATTTTTCTTTTATTTCGTTGGGCGAAGCTCCTTTCATTTCTAATAGATTACGGAGAGCTTTTTTCTTAATAACCTCGGTATTTTTTTCATCTATTACCAATAGAGACTCGTATTTATCAGCATCTTTCAATAGCCATTTTACTACCTTCTCAGGTGATTTACCTTTGAAATCCTCTAATTGCGTAGCCGTTGCTCCAAAACCTGCTCTACTCAACAAATGCTCTATTTTTGTTTGATTACTAATTTCCATGTCTTTATCATTTTCAGTAAGACAACCAATTATAGATAAGGTTTAAAAACAAAAAACCTTCTCAGTGCGATACTGAGAAGGTTTTGGGTAATTATTTTCGTATTGTTATTGACCTAACAAGATTTCAAGTTCCTTTTTAAACTCAATCAAAAGGGTTTCTTTCATCGAAATTTTACGTTTTTGAGTATTGATTTTATTCATTACTAACTTATCACCCATCTGACCATTGTACTGAGAATCCGTAATGAAAGCATCCAATTCGTTTTTCTCTTTTTTGGTCATGTAGTCCATCTGATTAATCATAATCTTCAACTGTTCTACACGAGGCTTATCGTCTAAAGCAGGATGACGGTAACTGATTACACGCAAGAGGTAATTCATCTCAAAAATCTTATCGCAAACATTTCTGAAACGCTCGGCAATGTTACGGTCAAGATTTTTGGTTTGTGCCGCCAATTCTTTCCATTTCACTAAATATCCTTTAGCTTTTTCAGACGTGGCAGGAATCTGAGATTGGATTTTCAATAAACCTTCCAATTCAGTAGTCATTTCCTTCATTTGTTGTACACGTGGGTCTATGCGTACAGTCATCACGATACCTTTCTCACGGTTATAACGTTCGAAGAAGAAATCATTTGAACGCTTGAATTGCTTCCAAAGCATACTTTGCTTTTTGGGCGGAACGTTGGTAATGGTTTTCCATTCACGTTGCAGATTTTTGATAGTTTCAAAAGCCACATCAACGTCTTTTTCATATCGTAAGTTACGAGCATCATCCACAATTCTTTGTAAAGTGGCTAATTTTTCATCAATAATACGATTTTTCTCAGCGTAGTATTCTCTACGACGCACAAAGAACTCGTCCACAATTTCATTGAACTCTCCTTCTACACCATCTTGAAGAGCTTTATCAACAGGACCAGTTTTCAACCATTTGGTTTTGATTTCCATGATGGTTTCGGTTGCCACTGCCCAGTCTTCAATTTTTCCAGCTTCTTTCAACTCTTCAATCAATGCCTTCTTAATTTCAAGATTCTTGATTTGGTTGTTCAGAATTAGTTCTCTCAACTCAAGTTCTAATCCGTCTAACTTTTCGAGTAAGGGAATAAAATTTCCTAAACCATCAAATTCAGTGAGACTTTTGCGTAATTGAAGAAGTTTTGTGAGATAAGAGCCTTTGTTTTGGGCTTCTTCCACTTGTTCAAAAAGGGTGCTTACTTTATTTTCAGCAATAGAGAAACGATTAACAAAATATTGTAATGCTTCTTCTTCGGTGTTTCTGACAACACCAATCTGGCGGTCTTCGTATTCAGAGTAGCCTTTTAAATAGACCTTACCGTCTTTACAGTAGCCGTACTCGGCGGGGTTCTTACTTGTGTTTTCCATTGTTTTACATTACATGAATAGAGTTTCTGGCAAGGCTCATCACTCTAAGGGATTCATGGTTTAGGTTAATTAAGTTTTTAGTAGTCTGATTTATCTAATGTTTTGGGTTGTTATGAGTTTTTGTTGCAAGTTACTGATTTTCAATAAAAAATCTAATCTTTTACTCATATAATCCATTGAGTGGTCATTTTTTTTGTTTTACCCACTTTTTGATGAATATATTGACATGGATAACAACAACCACACCAAAATAAAAATCCCGTTACAGTTTTTATTTAGTTCAGAATCACTTCTTCTTGGTGTGCAGGAATATAAACGTTTTGATAACCTTCGTTTTCGAGTTTCGTTTTAAAAATAGTTTGTACATCTATTTCACCGTGTACTAAAAATAATTGCTTAATTTTTGATTTATCCTGACAAGCTAAATATTGTATTATTTCTTGATAGTCGGCATGGGCTGAGAAGGAGTCCATCACGATGACCTCTGCCCGAACATCAAACTCTTTTCCAAAAATATTTACCTTTTTCATACCTGCTTTTAGCTGTCCACCCAAACTATCCTGCGAGGTGTAGCCCACCAATAGAACAGCACAACGAATGTCTTCGATATGGTTAGCGATATGGTGTTTGATACGTCCAGCCTCTGCCATGCCCGATGATGAAATAATGACACACGGTTCGGCTAATTCATTCAGTTTTTTGGAATCTTCGGTAGATGAAACGTAAAACAAATTTGGAAAACCAAAAGCATCACCATCTCCTTGTTGTAAATATGATAATACTTCAGGATTAAAACATTCAGGATGATTTTTCATGATTTGCGTAGCGTTTACGGAGAGCGGTGAATCAACAAAAACCTTTATTCTGGGTAATTTACCTTCATCCTCTAATTGGTCGAGGGCGTAAACCAACTCTTGGGTACGGTCGATGGAAAAAGCAGGAATCAATAATTTTCCTTGCTGTTCTACGCAAACTTTCTGCACAATTTGTAGTAAATGGGCTTTTACATCCGCTTCCGTTTCGTGTAATCTTGCTCCGTAAGTAGATTCACAGATAACATAATCTGCTTGTGGAAATGCTTCGGGAGATTTCAATATCTTATCGTTCGGGCGACCTATATCACCTGAGAAAAACACTTTATGTTCTTTGCCATTTTCTCTTATTTTCAAAGAAACTGCTGCCGAACCTAAAATGTGTCCAGTATCCGTAAAGAAGCAGCTAATCTCATCGTTTAGCCAAAATTCTTCTCTGAAATTAATGGCTACCATTTGGCTAAGTGTTTGTTCTACGTCTTCTTGTGAATATAAATTTTCTAAGATAGGTTCTCCTCTTTTTGCCCTTCGTTTATTGATACGGGCTAAATCACTTTCCTGTATGCGGGCAGAATCACCCAGTAAAATTGAACACAAATCTTTAGTGGCAGCAGTACAAAAAATGTTTCCTTTATATCCTTTTTTTACCAAGCGAGGCAACAAGCCTGTATGGTCGATATGAGCATGGGAAAGAATTAAAAAATCTATTTCTGATGGGTCAAAAGCAAAATTTTGATTAAGCTCTTGGGTATTCAATCCTTGAAATAAGCCACAGTCTAACAGAACTTTTGTGCCTTTCTCGGTGATAATTAAATGTTTAGAGCCAGTAACTCGTTGGGCTGCCCCATGAAATTGTATTTTCATATCATTTATTAGAATTTAATCTATATATTTTTGTAATTCTTATTTTGAATATAAACTTCAACAATTCCTATAACTCTTTCAAGAAACTCACAAATAGAGTTGTTATACTCTTTTAATTCAGCGTAAGTGTAATCTCTGCCACACTCTTTAAAAGTCTTTTCACCATGTGCTAAATGATTACGATTAGCTTTTGTTTTATTAAAATATTCAGGCTGACTACTATGATTCTGGGTAATATTTCTTATTCCGTACTTTTTAAAAGTTTTTTGGATTTCAGTAAACCCTAAATTACCTCCTTCTAAAAAAATATCTCTTTTTTCAGAAGGGTGTAAAACAGACAAATCACTAAATACTGCATTTAAGACTTGCATTACTTGGTTTGTGATAGTATTATTATTTGAATAAAAATCTAACGAAATCTTTCTTTCAATTAATATTCGTTTTATTTCTTCAACTAATTGTGAATATTCAACACCATCTTGTTGAAGAGCTCTCCAAATATCCCAAAGGAGATTCCTAATTGTTGACTCAACCAAATTGTATAGAAGAAGGAAAGTATTTGCTTTGAGAATATTTGTGAGTTCTGTATCAATAGAAAAACCTTCTTCAACATTGAAAATGGAGTTTTTTAAAATTAAATCTCCATTTTCTACGTGTTGTAAGAAGGTTAAATATTTTTCAATCTCTTTTTTTGTATTGTCGAAATCTGGTTTGGCAGATAGATTTATAGGCATATTTTATGAAAAATTTAGCATTTCTTTCGTTTTTATATTTAGTAAACAATCTCTTACAAATTCAACTCTAATTTTAAGTTTTCCTTCATTATTACTTGCATCCGATGTTGTATTACTATCAAATTCATCAGAATCAAGCCATTCCATATATGTTGGTACTAAATCGGGTTTTATCTTTAATGCCAAATGAACACCTACCGAAATTGCTTCAAATCGAACTCTCGGAATCGCCTTTCCTGTTTGGGATTTATTGAATTTGTGAGGAAAATAACGCTCAACAAAGTTAAGCATTTTGTAAAAATCGTCCTGCTTAGACATTTTTTCAATATCAGTAAACACTTCTTTTTTTTCTATCAATCCATTTAAAAAAGAACCCACATCATGTTTATGTTCTAAATACGATTCAGAATAGATAAAATACCGTAAAGCTAATTCTTCATGTTCACCCTTATTACCTTTGCTATCTTTTCCTGTGTAAAAATCTTTTTTGAATCTATCTGAATTTGCCATTTCTAACACAAAATTGTAGAACGCATTGTTTGCAAATTCTCCTTTTCTAATTTGACTATCGGTCAAAGGCTCGCTGGTAGTATTTATTCTTTTAAATATATCTGCTCTGGTTTGGGCTGTAGCTTTATCAGTAAGCACATGAAATCTCATGTCGATGAGATTAAACTTATTCTGTCTTGGAGATTCAAAGTCATTGAAGTAGAATCCATTTAATGATTTTAACTTTTCTAGCCCTCTAAGTTTGAGCTCATTTTTCAAAAATCTAATTACAGTTCTGATTCTCTGCGAACCATCTATTACTTCTAAACGACCTTCTTCATTCGTTTGTGCAACAAATACAGGTGGAATTGGAACTCCAAGAAACAATGATTCTATAAATTTTGATTGTTTGGTTTCATCCCAAACGAACTCTCTTTGATAGTCAGGAATAAAAATTAGCGATTTTCCTCTATTTTCAGGTTCCTCAAAATCTAATTTTATTACTTTTAAGGGAATTTGTTTAGTTTGATATTCATAAGGAATAGATTTATCCTTAATTTCTCTCTCTGCGACTTCAAGTTCGTAGGCTGTTTTGGGAGCCAATTTTCGTTTTCTCGGGTGTAATTGTGTACTTAGTTTATTAAAGTTTTCAGTTTTTTTTACTTCCATGATTGTAAATGAAATTTTATACTCTTTGCTATTACTTTACCTAAATCTACTGGTACTGCATTGCCTATGTGTGTGGATAAGTTAGATGTATTTACGCTTTCACCTTCTTTGACAAATTTATATTCTATAGGAAATGTTTGGATTAAAGCTGCTTCTCGAAGACTTATTGCTCTATCTTGATCAGGATGCCCAAATCTACCATTGCCAATACCAGTACAGAAGGTTGTCATAGTTGGTGCTGGTTCTGACCACCGCATTCTCCCATAAACACTCCTGTAACTATTTCCAGAACTTTTTTTATGACATTCTAATAACAAACTTTCATCCCAATCTTTCCAAGAACCTCCTTGCTTAGACTGACGAATGCGTGTTAGATTTAAGTCGGATAACTTTGCTGCTCTATGGATTGGATCATTTTCTGAGATTTGTCCACTCTCTATTGGTTCTAAAAAACCAATAGCGTCTTTTACCGTTTTATAGTTTTTAGGCGTGTGAGTTTGTCCCATTATTGAGATTTTTCCTAATCTTGATGCTAGTAGCACTAACCGCTTTCTTTGCTGGGGAATTCCGTAGTCTGGACAATTAATAATCTTGTAATCTATGTAATAGCTATTAATTTCCAATATTTTCATGAAATCTTTAAAAACATGAGATTTTTCAAATTTTGCTAATCCTGGCACATTTTCCATTGATACAATTTCTGGCTTCACATCTTTAATAAGCCTTGCAAATTCATGCAATAACCCCCACTTTGCTTCTTCAAGGTCTTTTGATTTGTCTGGAGACTTGAAAGCATAAGTTGAGAAAGGCTGACAAGGTGCACATCCAACCAAAATTTTTATATCTGCTTTTCCAAAAAGTTTGGAGATTTCTTCCTTTTGTACTTGACGAATATCTTTATGGATAAATTTTGCATTATTGTTTTCCTCATAGGGGTATTTACAGGTTTCATCAATATCAAATCCAGCTACAACATCAATATTTTCTTTTACAAACCCATGTGAAAGACCTCCAATTCCACAGAATAGATCTATGACTTTTATTTTAGTCTTATTTTTCATGTTTTCTTTAACTAAAATTTGATTTTAACGAAAAATTATCTTAACCATGCAAGTTAATATAATTTTTAATGTTAATCAAGCCTTATTTGGGGTGTTAATTCTATGAACAATTATTTAAAAAACTTTTTACAAAATTGTTATGCAAGCATACTATTCTGTATATTTGAAATCGAATTTCGGTAAACGATACAAAGTAAATGGCAAACGATTTTTGGAATTAAAAAAGTGTTATTCGCCTTCATACTTTGTGCCGTGTACCCTTAACCGTTTTGAACCATGACTTTTGAAGGATTGAACCTTGATTTAACAGAAGAACACTTAGCTGTGCAGCAAGCTGCCAGAGATTTTGCCCAAACAGAGTTACTCCCAGGAGTAATTGAACGTGATGATAAAGAATATTTCCCCGAGGAATTAGTCCGTAAAATGGGCGAATTGGGATTTTTAGGCATGATGGTTTCGCCCGAATACGGAGGCGGAGGCATGGACACCATTTCCTACGTGTTGGCAATGGAAGAGCTTTCTAAAATAGATGCCTCGGCTTCGGTAATGGTATCCGTAAATAATTCGTTGGTATGTTATGGACTGGAGGCTTATGGTACGGAAGAACAAAAACAGAAATATCTTGTACCGTTGGCTACGGGGACAACTATCGGAGCATTTGCGTTATCTGAACCCGAAGCGGGGTCAGATGCCACTTCGCAACATACTACTGCCGAAGACATGGGTGATTACTACCTACTAAACGGAACAAAGAACTGGATTACCAACGGTGGGCGTGCAAGTACTTATTTAGTGATGGCTCAGACTCATCCAGCACTGGGGCATAAAGGAATTAATTGCCTGATTGTGGAGCGAGGCATGGAGGGTTTTCAGATTGGGAAAAAAGAACAAAAATTAGGAATACGTGGGTCTGATACCCATTCTTTGATGTTTACCGATGTAAAAGTACCCAAAGAAAACAGAATTGGAGCGGATGGTTTTGGGTTTAAGTTTGCCATGAATACGCTCAATGGTGGAAGAATAGGTATTGCGGCTCAAGCCTTGGGAATTGCCTCGGGGGCGTATGAGTTAGCCGTTAAGTATTCTAAAGAAAGAAAATCATTTGGTAAACCCATTTCTGAACACCAAGCGATACAATTTAAACTTTCGGATATGGCTACCCAAATTGAGGCGGCTCGTTTGCTGTGTTTCAAGGCGGCTTTGGATAAAGATAATCACCGAGATTACGTAAAGTCGGCGGCTATGGCAAAATTATTCTGCTCGCAAGTGGCAATGGATACTACAGTCGAAGCCGTACAAGTACACGGTGGCTACGGTTTTGTAAAAGAGTTTCATGTTGAGAGACTGATGCGTGATGCCAAAATTACGCAAATCTATGAAGGAACGTCAGAAATTCAGAAGATGGTAATTGCCAGAGAAATTTTGCGATAAATTTCCTCATCTGCATTCATTTTTCGTGTTTTGAAAATACCCCAACATGAGTCATCCCGAATTTTAGGGAAAGACTTTTAAAATAAAAACCTCCTTGTTTATTTTGTGAATAACAACAAACACAAAAAACAGGAGGTTTTCT
>JALONS010000206.1 GCA_025454855.1 Arcicella sp. | reverse complement strand
GAGTGGGAGATGTTTGTCTATGTAAAGCGTTTGTTCCAGAGGTAATCTAATGGGTTGTGTTAAGAGTAATTTTCAATGTGCAATGTTCAATTTACAATAGTCAAATGAATTAAGCCATTGGTGTCAAATACTTGAGTATTGAACATTGAAAATTATAAAATTCTTCAAATTCAACTAAATGACACACTGGTATTTCAGAATGTTGCAAAGGTGGAAGAAAATTTGGAATAATTTTGTTTTTACGACATTTGTCGTTAAATTTACGACATAATCTGATGAAAAAACAACTATTTTATACCACTCTTCGCTCCGTGGTTGGTGTCCTCACCAACTACTGGACGAAGAAGTTCTAAAATTATGCCATTAACAAAAGTCCTGCCTATCCCCACACTCGTTGTATTGTTGGGAGGGCAAACTGTCATCAATCGAGAAATCCGCCATGATTTTGATTTGATTGAGATAGCCAAACAAGGACTTCCGAAACAAGCCTTAGACGCTCTGGCTCTGCAAATTTCTTTCTCAACCAAAGAAATGGCGGAGGTGTTGAACGTGTCCGAAAGGACTATTCAACGCTACCGAGAAGACCAGCGTTTAGACAAAGATGCCTCGGCGAAGTTGATTCGCTTGGCAAAATTGTATGAATTGGGCGAAGAAACTTTCGGAAGTCTCACGAAATTCAAAGGCTGGATGCAGTCTCGTATTCCCGCATTGGGTGGCAAACGCCCTGTGGAATTATTAGACACGCCTCTGGGCTATGAACTCATCGAAAGAGAATTAATTTACATTGAGCATGGAATATTTGCTTAGAAAACTTCCATACTCGCCTAACTCAAAAGGTGCAAATGGAAGTTTTTAGAATTTGTAAGTACAAGAGAGCCAGAGATTTATCGGGGTATGGTTCGGGTATCAAGGGTGCAAGATGGAATCGTAGAGGAACATTTTTATTATACACGGCTTCACATCGGTCGCTGGCTTTATTGGAAGTCTTGGTTCACATGGGTGGAGAATATTACCCCGAAGAAGAATATGCTATTGTTACCTTAGAAATTCCTGAGAAAAGTATTATCGAGCTTGATGATAAGATTCTACCCCAAAACTGGTTCAAAATATCAGACCCAGCCAGTCAGGCAATTTATACGGATGAATGGTTGAAAGAAGAAAAATCAATTGCCATGAGTGTTCCTTCGGCAATTATTAATCAAGAACGAAACTACTTAATTAATCCACAGCATCCTGATTTTCAAAATGTTAAAATAAAAAATATCGAAAAATTTACTTTTGACGAAAGATTTTTTAAAGATGTTATCTAACCATCCAGCCCAATATTACATCACCGCCTACCAAATGCAAGCCCATCCCGAAGGCGGTTATTTTGCTGAAACCTATCGTTCCACAGAAAAAATTCCCCAAAATGCTCTTCCCAGCCGTTTTAAAGGCGACCGCAGTTTTGCGACAGGTATTTATTTCCTCTTGGAAAGTCATCATATTTCCGCTTTACACAGAATAGAATCTGATGAAATGTGGCACTTTTATGCGGGTTGTCCGTTAGATGTGTTTATGATAGACGCAACGGGTAAGTTAGATATTTTTCGCTTGGGAAATAACCCTGATAATGGAGAGGTTTTTCAGGCGGTTGTTCCAGCAGGGGTATGGTTTGGTTCTAAACCTGCCGTATTGAATAGCTACTCATTGGTGGGTTGTACGGTTGCTCCAGGATTTGATTTTCAAGATTTTGAAATGAAAAGCAGAACCGAATTAATAGCGATGTTTCCTCAACACGAAGAAATTATCAAAATGCTTACTTATTGACTAAATTAACGAACTTTGTGGTGTTGATTGATACCCCGCTTATGTATTTAAAAAAAATTAGTTTAGTCCATTTTAAAAGTTACGAATATTCATCCTTTGAATTTGCTAAAAGGGTGAATTGCATCGTGGGGGAGAACGGTATTGGCAAAACTAATTTATTGGATGCGATTTACTTTTTAGCACTCACCAAAAGCTCCGTTTCTAATCAAGATGCTCTAAGTATTAATCATGAAGCAGAGTTTATGATGCTGGAAGGGGAGTTTACGATTTCGGATTTTTCTAACTCACAACTCACAACTCACAATTCACAACTCATTACCATATCTCTTCAGCGTGGGCAAAAAAAGGCAGTTTTGCGTGATAAAAAAGCCTACGAACGTATTTCAGAGCACATTGGGCGTTTTCCAGTGGTGATGCTCTCACCTAATGATACGGATATTATTCGTGATGGGAGCGAAGAAAGAAGAAAGTTTTTTGATGGTGTCATTGCTCAGTTAGATGCTGAATACCTCGAAAACTTATTGCAGTATAATCGTCTATTGTTGCAACGAAATTCTCTATTAAAGCAGTTTGCAGAAAGAAATTACGTAGATGATTTATTATTAGATGTTTATACCGACCCCTTAGTAGAGGTGGCTATAAAACTGTATCACGCTCGTAATCAGTTTATTATTGATTTTTTACCCCTTTTCAAAAAACATTATGCTACTTTATCCGATGCCCGAGAGGGGGTTGCACTAATTTATGAATCAGAAGTGGGGACACCAGATTTTAAGCAAGTTTTCAGAAGGAATCGTCAGAGAGATTTAGCCGCCCAACGTACCACTATGGGAAGCCATAAAGATGATTTTATTTTCGAGATTAACAACTTCACACTACGAAAATTTGGCTCGCAGGGACAACAAAAATCTTTTGTAATTGCCTTGAAATTAGCTCAGTTCGAGATGCTTACCCAAGCCAAAGGCTTTCCGCCCATGTTATTATTAGACGATATTTTTGATAAACTCGACGACCGCCGAATACAACAATTAATCAATATGATGACCGACGGAACATTCTCTCAGGTTTTTATCACCGATGCACGCCCCGAACGTACCCGACAATTATTGAATAATTTGGAAGTGGAGGTGAGGTATTTTGAGATTGGGAAGTAAAGAGATTTTGAATCGTTTCTCAAAATCTCTTCAATCATTCAACTACACCTTCTTTGCAGGATTTCCAAACACGGTTTCACGGGCTTTTACGTTTTCAATTACTACCGAACCTGCCCCTATTCTGGCTCCTTTACCAATTTTGATGCCCCCTACAATGGTTACACTCGTACCGATGAAGACATTATCATCAATGAAAACACCCGCTCCAATGGTACTACCCGCTCCGATTTGCACATAATCACCCACTTCTGTATCATAATCAATTAATACTTTGCTGTGAATAATATTGTGGCTCCCTATTTTAGCTCTGGCATTAACAATTACTCCTGCTGATACCAAATTACCATGTCCGATGGCGGTGGTAGAGGCTATTACGGCTTGGTCGTGTACTGCGTTTACTACTTGTACTTTCCTTACGTCGTGAATCATTTCAACGTGATTCTTGCGTAGTTTTTGGTCGTCAGTTGCCACAAAAACCTCACATTTTTTACCAATTAATTTGGTAAAACCTTCGTCATCGGTACTTCCCAGTACTGGAACGTCGTCAATTTCGGTATTGTGTAAATCTTTATTATCGTCTAAAAAACCATAGACCACTACCTGATTTCTTTTGAAAATATCAAGAGCAACTGCTCCTAAGCCATTTGCTCCAAAAATTATTACTGGATTTTCCATATTTTTTAATGATTGAATAAATATCAATTCTGAATCACCCCATTCTTAACTGTATAAACAACTTTGCCGTCTTTAGCTATCTGAAAGTCAGCTTTTGAGCCTAAGGCAATTTCGTTTTCCGTGATGATTTCCATGTTGGATGCGTCTATTTCGTCAGTGCCAAAAAATACTGACATATCTCCAATTTCTTCGATTGCAGCACTGGTCGTGAAATAGTCTTTCCCTTTTACGGGTCTCTCCGTGCGATTGATGGCAAGGTCGGCTTGATAAGTAATCGTCCCCTTCCGAATTGTTGCTTTCCGAATGATTAAATCAAAAATAGCTCTGCTATTTTCGGGGAGTGCTTGGTATTCTTTTAGGTTGTTTTTCTTATATGATTTGTTTATAATTGACTGAAAACCAGTAAGTAAAGCTACAAAATTAAGTTTGCGAATATACTGTTTTTCGGGGTCGTTTTTTCGCCCACCAGACTCAATCAAAATCAAACTTCCATCCCATTCACGCCCCCAGAGTTGGATGTTATCACCAAAGGCACGAGGCTCGTGTTCAGAAGACCAACGCCCCACCGAGTTGGGTATGTAAGACTGAATTGCCTGATTCATGCCCACAATAACTTGCATGGCTTTTTTACGGTTCGAGCTTACCTCTTCTTGCTGATTGAAAGCCGTTGCTAAAAACGAAATTGTGGATAAATTACCAGATTGCCCTGCCGAATAAAGCCGATTTTTATCGTGTAAATTGAATGAAAAGTCTGGTTTTAGGTCTAATACCAATTGCTTTAAAAGTCTTCCTTCGGGCGTTTGTAATGCTAAAGCATCACGGTTCATGTCGATACCCAAAGCGGTGTATCGTGTCCATGCCTCAGCACCATCTGGATTCAACATCGGAACAACATAAAAAGTACATTTTCTGAGTAAATCTTCTCGGAAAAGGCTTAAAAAAGGGGCGTTTTCAGGCGTTTTTTGAAAATGTTCGCCCGTTAAAAAATTGAAAATATCCATCAATGCCATCGTAGCGGTAGGCTCATCGCCGTGCATCTGTGACCACAGTAAAACCTTTATTTTTCCCGTTCCGCATTTGACTAAATAAATATCTCTTCCTTCGGTAGATTTTGTGGCTACTGATACATCAAACAATTTATGCTGTTTAAGAACCTCAATTCGATTCACCAAAGTTTGATGCCCAAAACGACGCTTGGTAATGGTTTTTTCCTTAAAAACGTCGTGCGAATCATGCAAGATTTTTCCTAAATCTTGGGCATGAATATTTGATAATGAAGTCATTGAAAATAAAACAATAAAGATAAATTGTACCACAGGCTTTAGGCTGTGATTATACTCGGAAAAACAGACTAAAGCCTGTGGTGGTACGTTTGCTTTCATATTTTTGCCAAAGTTATTCCTCCGAAAGTTGCTAAAATACATAAAACTACGTTTAGCAAGATATTTAGGAGAGCTTCTGAAACACGATTATTTTGAATGAGCTGAAGCGTATCGTTCGAGAACGTCGAGAACGTACTGAATCCACCACAAAAACCAATGGCAATCAGTGCTTTGTAATTAGGATTAGTCAATGATTTGGCTTCAACTAAGCCCACAAATAGCCCCAATATGATACTGGCAAGTACGTTTACTCCCAGCGTACCCAACGGGAAGTGCTTATCCAGATTTTCTTGGATAAGTTTACTCAACGAGAAGCGAGTAAGACTTCCTAAACCACCGCCAATAAAAATAAGGATGAGTTGATTCATAGTGCAAAGGTACGTAAATCATCTCTTTTTGAGATTTTTAAGGATTTATTAACAAACAAAAATAAAAACGTTTGGTTAGAAAGATAAATAGTTACGAAATTTGAGAAATAACAAATCAACAATGATGATACTCGTAAAAATTCTTTTGGTAGTCGGTACGTTTTTTTTCATGGAAGGTGTGGCATGGTTTACTCACAAGTATATCATGCACGGTTTTATGTGGACGTGGCATCGTTCGCATCATGTACATCACAATGAAGTATTAGAAAAAAATGACTTGTTTGCGGTAGTATTTGCGGTGGTTTCCATCACTACTTTTGCTTTGGGTACTTATGTAGATGGGCTTTGGTTTTTGTTTTGGATTGGTATGGGTGTAGCGTGTTACGGTATATTTTATTTCATTTTTCACGATGTAATTGTTCACCGTAGAATAAAAATAAAATTTATTGCCAAGCATCCTTACATGAAGCGTATTATGAAGGCACACTACGTGCATCACAAAGTACACACACGGGAAGGAGCAGAAGCATTTGGGTTTTTGTACGCCCCCAAAAAGTATGAAGATAAGATTAGAGGGTAAAAATCTTTTATCCGAAAAAATAAGGGCTGAAATTTCTACATTTCAGCCCTTATTTTATTTCTGTTCTAAAAGTAACAAGAACATTTCGGCGGCGTGCCATGCGTGGGTGGCACAAATTTTAGTATTGGCATAAGCATTATCTACAATAGCCATTTTTGAATAATTTGCTTCGAGGGCTTCTGATTCCCAAGATAGAGGATAATCTTTTAAAGAAACAATACCTCTTTTCTGATTGAAAGTATGGTCTTCAGCCCATGTGAGATAAGGTGAATTCAAACTTGTGGGTTCGTCAAACTGTCTTCCACCGACGTTTTGGGTCTTATAATCTACCCAAAAAACAGGTGAGTGATTATCATACACCAACGGAATTTTATAACTGTCAGCAATTCCTAATGATTTCAGTCCGTATTTCATCCATTTGGTTTGATAAACAGGATGATAAGTATCATTTGTTTTACCTTCAATATACTCTCCATTTTTATATAAATCGGCTTCCTCTAATACTTTTTCAATGAGCGGATGATTACGGTCTGAAACCGTAGAAATAATATACAGCACCTGCCCAAAGTTATCAATTTCGGGGTTTCCCTCTCTGCTTCTGTTATAGGGTTCTTTTAGATTAGTAACCCAGTTGATTATTAAATTTAAGTTGTTGGTTTTACTAATTGCCATAATGGGCATGGCGGCGTTTCGATAAGTTGGTTTGCTATAAACCATAAAATTGGCTAAAGGCAACCCCTCGTCAATATTCATCAAAATCTCGTGATGCAGCACCCGAAGAACAGGAGCAAACTTTTTACCGTCGAAGTTCGGCAAGTTTAAGCCACTCTCTGCCATGATGATTTGAATGTTATTTTCGTAAATGTAAACACCCTGCGAATCTTCCTGAATATCAAGTGCTTTGCCGTTTTCTAATTCGAGATGTACTAAGTATTCAGAAGGAACGATGATGGATGATTTTATTTTCCAACGACGCAAAACTTTTTGTGTTTTGGCATTGATGAGCATCCCATTTTTATAAATCATCTTGAGGCGGTCGCCCATGCCAAAGAGAAAGAACTCAACATTGGGTAAATTTCTACCATTTGAATGTTCTTTTCTGAGAAGTGCTAAATTGTCTCGGTAATTTTGTAGGGCTTTTTCTGCTTTTGCTTGTGTAAAGATTTGAGAATCAGCAGAGTGGCAAAAGAAAAATATGCTTAGGGTTAGTAAAAATATTTTCATGGGTTTCTATCTTAGTGATGGCGGTTAATGTTATCACAAAGATACAAATTCAACTTTGATTAGTGGGGCATTTAATGATTAAGCTCTTAAATTTCGAGTAAAAACACTCATATTCTTTCAATATTAGAGTCTTTTACCAAAGCTAAATTCTGGTATTTCAAGAATAATTGAGCCAAAGCAATAATATCTTCTCGGGAATAACGGGCTATTTTCGGAAGGTCATTTTCACGGTGATAGGTGTGGTTTACTTGGTCGCCACTGAGGTCGGTTTTACTACTGGGAATATCAAAAATGGCTGCTAATAATTCTAAAGAAGTATAGTGCTTTTTATCCCCAAATTTCCACATATCGAGGGTATCAAAGTGGGGAATTTCCCAGGGTTTTTTCCCCGAAATTTGTAAAGCCTTCGGTATTTCCAAATTATTTATTAACATTCGTCGGCACAGATACGGATAATCAAATTCCTTTCCGTTATGGGCACACAGCGACAAAGCCGTAGGTTTATACTTTTTCTCAATGAGAGCCTTAAATTCTTTCAATAATTCGGCTTCATTATCATTACTCAACGATTTTACCTTCAAACAAATTTCTTGCTCATCGTCTCATCGTTCCAATGGAAAAAGCCTACTCCAATGGCTACTATTTTGCCAAATTCGGCATAAATACCCGCACGGTCGAAATAAAAATCCTCGTCGTTCAGGTTGTTCGGATTACTCAAATAACTGGCTTTATGCAACCACAAAGCCTTCATACGGTCGGGGAGGAGGTTCAACTCTGGGACTGCCGATACCGTTTCAATATCGATGAATAGTAAGTTTTTGGCAATTTTTTGAAAATCCATGTTTTTAAATGCCGTAGGCTTTTAATAGAATGTTAACTTTTAACTATATTTTTTCATGTTTGAAGCATATAGCCTAAGGCTTTTGCGGAATTATTCATGCAAAATCCCTTCCAAATTTAGTTGGTCAATCAAGATTAAATTTTCTTCTCTGATGCTTTCAGGTACAAACACAAACTTTTTGTCAAATATCTGATTACCAATGTAATAGCTCACCCAGTATTCGTTGTTCAAATGAAAAACATCAGGCGTAATCATTTCAATTTTTAGGATTTCGCCCGCATCACAATGCTTGTGGAAGTGCCT
>JALONS010000205.1 GCA_025454855.1 Arcicella sp. | reverse complement strand
CAACAGGTAAAATTCACTCTTTCAGCCAATGCTCATGTACTGAATGTTTTAAATATTGGCGTTGAGGGTGGATTATCTGGATTCAGAACACTAAAAACATTCAATACTGCTAATGAAAACCTGACCACATCGCATTTGCCCGTAGCCCCGTATCTGGGCGTAAGTTTGAGGTATATCACCAAAAAATCCAAACTCTCCTCTAAGTTTTTGAAGAATACAGGGATTGATTTTTAAGGTAAAAAAAGGCTCCGTAGAGCGTTCATCTACACAAAATAATGCTTAGTCGAAATAAAATGAGATTATGAAGTGATACCACACAGAGGGTTGTAAATCAACAACTACCTTTGTATAATATCACCGCTAAAACGTTTCATAACCTCATAAAATGAAAAATAGACCCATTAATTTTATCTTTTTTATCATTTGTATTGTGGCTTTCACTTTTACAGATTGTAAAAAAAAGAAGGTTGAAGAAAAAAGTAAAAAAGACGACCAGCCTGCCATCGTGGATGTGATTATCGCTCAGAAACAAAGCATTAGTTCGAACGTAGAAGCTAATGGTTCAATCGTAGCCAATGAGTTTGTTGAACTACACACCGAAGTGAGTGGCAGAATTACCTACCTCAATATCCCCGAAGGTACCACCGTGGCTCAGGGTACAGTGTTAGCCCGCATCAACGATGCTGATTTACAGGCTCAACTCAATAAAACCAAAATACAACTTGAATTAGCCCAAAAAACGGAACAACGTTTGGGTAAATTGTTAGCCGTCAATGGCATAAGTCAAGGAGAATACGATACGGCACTCAATCAAGTAAATTCTCTCAAAGCTGATTTAGCTTACACTCAAGTTCTCATTGATAAAACAGTCTTGAAAGCCCCTTTCACAGGGTTAATTGGTCTTCGCCAAATCAGTCAGGGAGCGTATGTTTCTCCCACTACTATTATCGCAACCATTCAGCAAGTCAATAAATTAAAAGTAGATTTTACGGTTCCTGAAGAATACTCAAACGCCATTAGGAAGGGGGCGGTCGTAGAAGTAGCCGTTGAGGGATTAAGCAAATCACGCTGCAAAGCCGTGGTGATTGCCCGTGAACCACAGGTAAATCAGACCACCCGAAATTTATTGATTAGGGCTACTTTATCTAATTGCAACGCCAATCCTGGCACATTTGCCAAAGTATATTTTAATGCAGGAGGAGCCAGAAGTAATATCATTGTTCCTACCAACGCCATTATTCCCGACGATAAAAATAAAAAAGTGGTTTTGGTAAAAGACGGAAAAGCAAGCTACACCGTCATAGAAACGGGTATTCGGAAAGAAGGAGACGTAGAGGTAACGAGTGGTTTGAGCGTTGGCGACTCTATTATCACTGACGGAGTGCTATTTGCTCGCCCTGATAAACCCGTGAAAGTCAGAAATGTGAAGTCTCTCTGATTGCGAACAATCAAGTAATGACACACCCAGCTTATTTTGAACACTCTATCATTGACCAAAAGTTTACATGAATATTTCTGAATTATCATTAAAAAGACCCGTTTTCGCTACGGTAATGAATATCCTAATTATCCTATTTGGGGTGGTAGGTTTTTCATTTTTGGCGGTTCGAGACTATCCTGCCATTGACCCGCCCATCGTAACGGTACGAACAGCCTACACTGGAGCGAACCCAGATATTATTGAAAATCAGATTACTGAACCACTCGAAAAACAGATAAATGGTATTCCTGGTATTCGTTCAATTACCTCCTCAAGTACTTTAGGGAGTAGTTCTATTTCGGTGGAATTCAACTTGGATGTTCCCCTCGAAGCCGCTGCCAGTGATGTAAGAGATAAAGTGGCTCAGGCGGTTAGAAGTCTCCCACAAGATATTGACGCTCCGCCTGTGGTTTCTAAGGCAGATGCCAACAGCGATTTTATCCTTCTGTTGGCCATCCAAAGTAGAAGTAAAGGCTTGTTAGAATTGAGTGATTACGCTGAAAATGTTTTACAACAACGCTTTCAAACGATTAATGGAGTAAGTAGTGTCAATATTTTTGGGCAAAAACGGTACTCGATGCGAGTGTGGCTAAAACCAGACCGTATGAATGCCTACGGACTATCATTCACAGACGTACAAACGGCACTTGCCCGAGAGAATATTGAACTTCCCGCTGGTAAAATTTATGGTAATAATACCGAAATGACCATTCGAGCATTGGGAAGACTCACGAACGAGCAAGAGTTTAGAGATTTGATTATTCGTGAAAATGTGGATGGAATGGTACGTCTGGGGGATATTGCTGGCGTAGAATTAGGACCTGAAAATTTAGAACAAAGCTGGAAATATAATGGCGTTTATGCCGTTGGATTAGCGGTTATTCCACAACCAGGGGCAAATTATATCAATATTGCCGATGAATTCAATAAGCGATTGGAAGAAATCAAGAAAGAGAATAAATCGGATATTGAGTTTAAGTTATTGATTGACAACACCAAAAATGTGCGAAGGTCTTTGGAAGAAGTAGAAGAAACGCTCATTATTTCTTTCGGTTTGGTAGTATTAGTAATTTTCTTTTTCTTCCGAAACTGGTTAATTGCCATTCGCCCCTTGATTGACATTCCCATTTCATTGATTGCCACTTTTTTTGTGATGTATCTCTTCGGATTTACCATCAATGTACTTACACTGTTGGGCATTGTGCTGGCAACGGGTTTGGTGGTAGATGATGGTATTGTTGTTACTGAAAACATCTTCCGAAAATTGGAACAAGGAATGCCTATTCGTAAAGCGGCTTTGGAAGGTAGTAAGGAGATATTTTTTGCCGTAATTTCTACCTCATTAACGTTAGCAGTGGTATTCTTACCCGTGATTTTTTTGGAAGGATTTGTTGGGCGACTTTTCCGAGAATTTGGTATTGTGGTAGCGGGTGCGGTGCTAATTTCAGCATTTGTATCGCTCACGATTACACCCGTACTGAACGTGTATCTAACCCGTAAAAACTCGGGACACGGCTGGCTGTACGATAAAACAGAGCCATTCTTTACAGGAATGGAAAGCGGCTACCAACGCATTCTAACAGGATTTATCAGAGTGAGATGGATAGCATGGATAGTGGTATTAGCTTGCGGTTTATTGATTTGGTTGGCGGGTAAAAATTTACAAAGTGAAATAGCCCCGATGGAGGATAAAAGTAGTGTACGCTTTACCGTAACCACCCCCGAAGGTTCCAGCTATGGCTTTACACAACAGGTATCTGACCAAGTGACTAACTACCTCAATGATTCCATTCCCGAACGAGAATTTGTATTTAATGCAATTCCGGGATTTGGTGGAAATGGTGGCACAAACTCTTCCATTGCCAGAATTGGCTTAGTTGAACCCGACAAACGGAATCGTAGTCAGGATGAAATTGCGAAAATGTTAAACAAAAAAATGAGCAAATTTAACAATGCTCGGGTTTTTGGTATTCAAGAACAAACGATTTCGGTTGGTTTGGGTTCAAGGGGAGCTTTACCCGTACAGTTTGTCTTACAAAATATTGATTTTAACAAAATTAAGGAAGCTATCCCCAAGTTTTTGGAGGAGGCTCGCAATGATAAAACCTTTCAAAATGTTGATGTAAATCTTAAATTCAACAAGCCTGAACTTTTGATGACCTTCGACCGTATCAAAATCAAAGATTTAGGCTTAACAACGCAAGACGTAGTGAGTGCCGTACAAGGAGCATTTAGTGGACGTAGATTGGCTTATTTTACGATGGATGGTCGTCAGTACGAAGTAATTGCACAAGTGGAAAGAAAAGACCGTACCCAACCCACTGATATTAGTAACCTTTACGTAACCAATATCCGAGGCGAACGCATCCCTTTGAGTGCGGTGGTAAAATTGGAAGAAAGCAGTAACCCTTCAACTTTGTATCACTTCAATCGCTTGAAATCGGCAACCCTTTCTGCTTCACTATCGGAAGGTAAAACCATTGGTGATGGCGTGAAAGCTATGCAAAAAATTGCGGATAAGGTATTAGATAAATCTTTTCAAACAGCACTCAGTGGACCTTCCAGAGATTATTCTGAAAGTTCTTCTAACACAGCCTTTGCTTTCGGATTAGCTCTTACGCTCATTTATTTGCTCTTAGCTGCTCAGTTTGAGAGTTTTAAAGACCCATTTACCATTATGATTACGGTACCGTTAGCGTTGGCTGGTGCGTTGGGGAGTCTTTGGTTTTTTGGACAGACACTTAATATTTTCTCGCAAATCGGGATGATTATGTTGATTGGTTTAGTAACCAAAAACGGGATTTTAATCGTTGAATTTGCTAATCAAAAACGGGAAGAAGGAATGGCTAAATTCCAAGCGGTTATTGAAGCATCTACCCAACGCCTTCGCCCTATTTTGATGACCAGTTTAGCTACGTCGTTGGGAGCATTACCGATTGCCCTCAGTTTAGGGGCGGCATCCACCAGCCGAGTACCATTAGGTACTGTGGTAGTGGGAGGAATTCTGTTTTCTTTGATACTTACGTTATTGGTAATACCTGCTATTTATACTTTTGTTTCAAGTACTAAATATGTTACTGAGGCATCAAAATTAGCGATGGAAGAACAAGAGCCAGAAGGGAACGTAACAAGCCATTAATTCTAAATCAGATGAACATTATCACTAAAAATATCTTATACATTACTGCTTTTCTAACAGTTTCAATCAGGGGATTTTCGCAAGAGAAAATGACCCTGAATCAAGCCATTGAAATAGCTTTGAAAAATAATCTGGATATTCAAATTACCAAAAATAGCCTTACCGTTGCGGGTATCAACAACCATATTGGCGTAGCTGGCAAACTACCCACCGTAACGGGAACTGCCAATACGAATGAACAAATCACCAGTTTAAACCAAGAATTAAGTAACGGTACTACCACCAATCGTAATTCGGTGGTTTCAAACAATACCAATATGGGCGTTACGGCTTCGATGCTTCTTTACAACGGAGGACGTGTGATAGCCACCAAGAAAAGATTAGAGGAATTACAACACCTAAGCCAAGACCAGCTAAATGCCACTATCCAAAATACAATTGCTGATGTCAGCGTGCGATATTTCACGGTGGTTCAACAACAAAATATCATTGGTACTTTAAACCAAAGTATTGAAGTTTCAAAACAAAAATTGGCTTTAATTGAAGCTCGTAAAAGTGCAGGATTATCGAATGATGCGGAGATGCTACAAGCTCAGTTAGACTTAAACAATCAGATACAGGCACTTGATAATCAACAAATTATCATTGAGCAAAGTAAATATGATTTACTCAGAAGTTTGGTACTTCCTCCCAATTCTGAAATCAATATTAAAGACTCTATCGTGGTAGATAAAGCCCTACAATGGGAAAATATCCAAGTGAGTTTGAAAAATAATCCGAATTTAGTAACCGCCGATACTCAAATTGGAATTAACAAAACAATTGAAAGAGAAGTTTTCGCCAGACGCTTCCCAACGGTCAATCTCAATACTGGTTATAATTACAATCTTAATCAAAGTAGTGCTGGTTTTACGTTGCTCAACCAGTTATTCGGTCCATTTTTGGGTATTAATGTAAGCGTACCGATTTATACGGGTACAAATAATATTCGCCAAGTTCGAGTAGCTAAAATCAATACCGAAAACGCCAAACTACAGCGTGAAGTTATCAATCAAAACTTAAAGAATACGGCGGCAAAAGCATGGGAAAGTTATATCGGTAATCTCAAATTAATCGAAGCAGAACAACGCAATTATACTTTAGCTCAAAAACTTTTATCGGTCATTACTCAACGTTTTCAACTTGGGCAATCCACTATTATCGACGTAAAACAAGCCCAACAAAGTTTTGAAAATTCGGGTTTTCGGCTAAATAATTTAAGCTACAATGCTAAAATTGCCGAAGTTACCTTAAAACAATTAGCCAATCTTTTGGGGAATTAAGCGTATTATTTAGCAGGTTTGTAAACAGCAACGGCAATTTTAGAATCAGCTGTACCATAATACAAAAAGTACTTATTTTTGAAATAAACCATCCCTTCTATAAACACTACTTGATTTACTTGACCTGTAAGTTCATACGGTTTTTCTGGTTTCAAGAAATAATCATTCGCACGAGCCATTACTTTTGAAGGGTCATTTTTATCCAATAAGATTTGCCCCGCACTGTAAGCATCTGGAGGTAACCCAGCAAGGCCTCCTTCGTGTAAATTCATTGAATTATACAAGAGTAAAATACCTTTATCCGTAAGTATGGCAGGTGGACCAGACTCTACCAAACGACTATCAAATTTATCCTTCCTTGCTCCGAAAATAGGTTTAGGCTTCCCATTTTCATCTTCCACAATTGTCCAATTAATTAAATCTGAAGAACTGGCTAAGAAAATATCTGTATCACCAAAATACATCCAATATTTATTTTTTATCTTGGTTGCTACCAATTTTTGACCTACCTGTTTACAAATAATTGCTCCTGATTTCGACCATAAATCTCTGTATTTAGGTTGCTTAAACGCCAAACTGTGCTTTTGCCATTTTTGTAAATTAGTAGAAGATGCTACACAAAGACGAGCCGTTTTACCATCGTAAGTAGTATAAGTAACGATGTATTTTCCTTTACTGGTTTCTACAATTCGGGGGTCTTCGCAGCCACCCGCCCACTCGTAAGGCTTCATAAAGTCATTATCTGGAAAAAGAACAGGTTTTGCTTGACGTTTAAAATGAATGCCATCTGAACTTACCGCTAAACCAATTCTGGATGTTCCGTCCACTGATTTCAGCGTATCTTCAGCCCGATACAATAAATAAACTTTCCCATTTCTAACTACTGCCGCAGGGTTATAAACATCTTTTGCTTCCCACTTGACCATTTTTTTACTGACGGGGCAGAAAAAAGAAGTATGGCTAACGGGTAGCAAAATAGGATTGACGGCATCTTGTTTTACAAATCGGGTAAGCATCCAATCATTTTTGGTTTTTTGGGCTGCTGAAGAATATCCCAAACCAACGACAGTCAGGAACATCATGAATTGAGCTTTCAATTTTAGCATCTTTTGGTAAATTATTGCTGACGAATTTCTTTATCTTTCACGGTCATTTCCCAATCTCCAAAACTACCCGAAAGTACCAACGAACCAAATCTAAAATCGTCAATAATTTCTGTTCCTTTTGAAACCGAATCATAAAATTCTTTATCCACAGGAATTTCAAAATCAATGGCGTTTACGGCATCTTTAATGTGTTTTTTGATACTTAAAGAAAAATGAGATTGTTTCAAGCGAATTTTAAGAATGTACTTCGGTGGCTTGGCGGCACTTCCATTCTTGAGGGCTTGTACTTGAGCTGCCAAAGCGGCGTTCTCTTTTCTGAGTTGTTCTACTTCTGAGTTTCCTCCACAAGCAGTCATTATTAGAATAATAGCAACAGATAGAATTGTGTTTTTCATGATGGTTTTATGATGAAAGATTAAAATTTAGAATTACTAAAAAAGTGTGCCACGCAAAATGATTTCAAAAAATAATGGAGCATTTGACACAATATATAAAGTTTTATTTTAACTTTAAGGAATATTAATCGAATATACAGAGTTTTCCTCTTTTGTATGTTTTTCAAGTTGAGTTAATTCACACTTGCCTAAGTCTTCAAATTTATTCCTGAGAGTACCGAACACACATTAAAAATTTGCCTTTCTTAATATTTTATTTCTTTGATTTTTGGGTAAACCCTAAAAACCAATCTCAATTTAATTTATCAATTTTAAAAACTTTCAAATTTATGAGAATGAAACTTTACTTTCCCGCCATTGTCATGTTGGTTTCAGTATTATTTGCTTCTTCTGTAAACGCCCAGCGTATGAAGTTTCATCGTATTCAAGCTGAAATCGAACCGCAAAAATTAGA
>JALONS010000204.1 GCA_025454855.1 Arcicella sp. | reverse complement strand
ATTGATTCTGATACCCAACGGAGCTAACTCTACCGCCAAATTTCGCATCACCATTTGCATACCGCCTTTACTGGCACAATAAGCCGTAAAATTAGGAAAGGGTAATTCTTCATGCACCGAACTGTTATTGACTACGACCCCCGTTCGATTGTTTTCTTTGGCATAACGTACAAAGGCTTGGGTCAAGAAAAACATTCCTTTTAGGTTTACCTCCATCACAATATCGTACTGTTTTTCAGTTACTTCCCAAAACGGAGCATTGATTTCTATACCTGCATTATTAACCAAAATGTCTAAACTACCAAAGGTTGCCACTGCCTCGGAAACCATTGCCGTAACAGCATCTACCTTAGAAATATCTGCTTGAATAAAATGAGCTTTTGCTCCCGTAGCCTCAACTTGTTTGACTGATTCCGCCGCATTTTCATCGTTATTCAAATCATTAATAACAACGTTGGCACCCTCTTGTGCAAGCCTAACGGCTATCGCTCTACCGATACCACGTCCACTGCCCGTAACTAAGGCAACTTTTCCTGAAAATCTTCCCATAAATAGAATAGTTAAATTATTTTTCTTAAAATTTAGGGTAAGTTTAAGCAAAAAAGGGTAAACTTTTCTATCCGTCGGATTATTTCTTGATTACCTCCGTCTGAAAGCTAATAATAATTCAGAACCGTGGTAAACGTACATTCTGTCTCCTTCGATGACGAAGTTTCTCGTGAGTGGCAACAATTCAAAAAAGGCTTTTTCTTTATCTGAAAGCTGGCAGGCAGCTTTAGTACTACCAATATTTTCAAAACGCACTCGATTTCTATCTAAATCTCGGAGCGTGCCAAAATATTTATTACAAGGACCTTGTCCAAAAACTTTCTTTTGGGCAAAATCCATCGTGAGGGTAGCCTCAAAATCTTTGGCTTCTAAACCATTATTTTTGTAAATGAAGTCGGTGAGAACCCATTCTGTGGCTCGACTTTTGCTTGCTGGTGGGGCGGGTTTTGCTACCACGGTGCTACTGGCAATTTTATTGGACTCCATCGCCGTCTTGCTGATGACTCTTTTCAAAACATATTTAAAAAAAGTCCCATCTTCCAATCCTTCGGGTACGTCCACAATTTCCACGAGTAGCTGATATTCGTAGCCTTGTTCATGTTTAAAGCCTTCGATTTGGTCGTAAAAATACTCCCAGTTCTTCTCAGGGGAATTTTTTACCATCATACACTTGCCTTTACCATCACCCGAACAATCAATGGTTTTTGCTCCAACAAAGAGTTTTCGGAAAGGAGATTTGATTTTTAACTTCGGGGATTTGATTGGGGCGAAGCACAAAGAGATAACACTCAAACAGATTAGTAGTTTGATTTTCATACGATTTTATGGGTTTTAATAACTTACTTAGTGACCCTTAGAATCGTGCAAAAATTATGCCCTTAAAATAGAAGGATTAATAAAAATGAAAACCCCAACCATAAAAGGTTGAGGTTTGGCATCATGGTTAAATAGTTATATGAAGAGGAGTTAATAATTCGGTCTGAAAATTGATATATTTACTAACAATACGGTACTAAAATCTCTTTAAAAGGGAATAATTGAACTTTATTGCTAATTTTTGATGGTAGTTTTTATTTTAGCGTGTACAAAGATAATTTTATTCTACAAATAAAATATAACTTTCTTAACTTTTTTTTTCACTTTATGGCTAAATATTAGAAAACAGTGAAAAGAGTGGTAGCGGGAGGAATAAAAAAATCCTTTCTCCAATGAAGAAAGGATTTATGGAAATATCCAAAAACAATCTCAAAAAATTAAATATCTTAACCAACCCTGTGGGGGCGTTGAGCGTCTTAATGAAAACGTTAAAATTATTTTTCTATAAAAGTTTGTTGATGATTTGTAATTTCATTTGTTGGGTATCATTTTCATCCGTGTTAAATTCACTAAGAATTTATACTTAATTAATAATTATTTCTTTTTGTTCAATACTAAATTGATTATTATAAGAAATTTGATACTTAAAAATGATTATTCGATGTTAATACATAAAATGATAACTCCAAATGATTTTAATAAGAAATTTTCAAGGTTACAATTTTTTCTTTAAATCGTACTAAAAATAAGGCAAATAAATATAATTATTCTAATAAAAAATATTAACAGTTTGAATTGTATATTTAGAAGAGTCAAAAATTCTGTTTTTAGTTAATACATCTAAAAAAATATCTTTTGAGCATATTTACTTAATTAAAAATATAAAATAACTAAGAACGTGATATAATAGCTGGAAGAATTATTGTAAATTAGAATTAAATTTTTTCAAGATATAGCCCTCTTAAAACTACCATGCAAGATTTAACATTAGAGCAATTGCGTTACCCCATTGGAGTATTTAAAAAACCAGAAATTGTTACACCCGAAATGCTCAGTGGGTGGATTTCTGATATAGAAGCGTTGCCCGCTCAACTGAGAGCAGCCGTTGAAGGACTGACCGAAGAACAATTATTATTGCCGTACCGTCCCGAAGGATGGACGATTCGGCAGACCGTCAATCATACCGCTGATTCACACGCTAATGCTTTTATTAGGTTCAAACTGGCACTTACCGAAGAAAATCCAACCATAAAGCCCTACGAAGAACAACTTTGGGCGGAGCTGGAAGATGGTAAAAATGCCCCCATCGAATGGTCTTTGGTAATGCTGGAGATGATTCATAAGCGTTGGATTATGCTGCTGAAGTCGATGACGGAAGAGCAATTCGACCGAAAGTTTATGCACCCCGAAACCAAACATCTCAATGCTTTACGCACCGTAACGGGAATGTACTCTTGGCACGGGAAACACCATACGGCTCATATTACATCATTGCGTAGTAGAATGGGAATTTAGCCGATTACTCAATGAATAACATAAAACCTAACCATTAATCGTTATGAAAACGAACCCATAGAAATCAGATGAAAAAATACCTTAATTTTCATATCCTTACCATAAACGATGGATTACCCTCGAAAAAAATAACGACTCCTACCATCGGTAAGGGTGGACGATTTTTAGGGCTAATGCTTAGTATATTGCTTGCTTCTTGCTACGTTAATCACGGTTTTTCACAATCTTTTTTCTCGAAACTATTAAATGGCGATGGTTCAAAACGAAAAAGTCTTTATGAAAAACATTCTGATATTTCATTCGGTATCGGTACGGCAAACTACTACGGCGATATTGCCCCGATAACTCGTCCTATTCAATCTACCATTCAAAATATTCGTTGGAATGCCTCTTTTGCTTTTACAAGACACTTTTCACCTCATTTTAGTGGACGGGCAAGTTTGAGTTGGGTAAGAATTGCGGGAGATGATAACAAATTTGAAGGAGTGATTGGGCTTGAACCTCTGTATATGCGAAACGCTCATTTTAGAAATGATATTCAAGAATTGGCCATTACTGGGATTTATAACATCATTCCAGAAGCACGAAGTTATCGTAATCGCCCGCAGTGGATTCCCTATGTGTTTGCCGGTATTGCCGTTTTTCACCATAATCCTGTGGCAAAAGTACCAACGGACTATATAGGTTCGGAGGCTGCTCCGAGTGAGTGGGTAAGTTTACAACCTTTGAATACCGAAGGACAGGGACTTACGGGGTACCCCGACCAACCCTATAATTTATTTAATGTAAACATTCCGTTTGGGATGGGTTTAAATTACAAAATCAATAAAAAAATTGATGTCGGTTTTGAGGTGGGACTTCGCTACACATTTTCGGATTATTTAGACGATGTAGGTGGAAGCTATGCAGATAAAAATGATTTATTGAGCATCAGTAATTTATCAGCAGCTATGGGACATCGTGAAAATGAGAAATTTGCGGCTTATTCAGGGAAAGACCGTGAACCATTTGTCCGAAACTATTACGCTACCAGACTTAACCCCGCCTATGCCGACCCTAATTTAATCCCTATCAGTAGTTTTCCAGAATTAGATGCTACCACAGGTGGTAATAGGAATAGTTCTTCAACTTTTAAGGATATGTACTTGCTCACAACTTTTAAAGTGATTTATCACATTACACCAAGTATTAAATGTCCTGTTATTAGATAAAGATATAACAAGCGAAAAGTGATTTACGAAAAAACGGAAAATTAAATTTTTGAAAATCAACCGCTTGTATCATTGAATATTTTCAATAAAAGGTGGCATGGCTAAAATTTGTATTTGAGAATCAACAAGTTAGTTGAGCCGTGCCATCCTTATAGCAATATTTCCTTTTAAATATAAGCTCATTCTTCTTTTTTCCCTTCCTCTTTTCATTCTTACACTATCTATCCTTTCATATTTCTTCCTCAGCCTGTTTGCACTAAAAATTTGTCATTTTGCTTCATTTTTATTAATTTAGTTTAATCACCATTATAAGTTTATCAATGACAAAAGCCGTAGAAACCGTAGCAATAGATTTAGAACAGGAAAGAAAGGAAATTCTAAAACGGTACCGAAAATTACTTCATACCGCCCGCCCGTATCTTCAAGATGATGATGCCAAATTAATTAAAAAAGCCTTTTTGATGTCGGCGGAAGCCCACAAAGAGATGCGGAGGAAGTCTGGTGAACCATACATTTATCACCCCATTGCCGTTGCTCAGATTTGCGTAGAGGAAATCGGCTTGGGGGCTACCTCTATCATGTGTGCCTTGCTACACGATGTAGTGGAAGACACCGAAATAGAACTGTCTGAAATTGAGGGGATTTTCGGGAAAAATGTAGCTAAAATCATTGATGGACTCACCAAAATTTCGGGTGTTTTTGAGTATGGAAGTTCGCAACAAGCTGAGAACTTCAGGAAAATGCTTTTGACGCTTTCGGATGATATTCGAGTTATTCTGATAAAACTCGCCGACCGTC
Source organism: Arcicella sp. (assembly GCA_025454855.1). Taxonomy (GTDB): domain Bacteria; phylum Bacteroidota; class Bacteroidia; order Cytophagales; family Spirosomataceae; genus Arcicella. The sequence goes on along the minus strand of JALONS010000204.1, from coordinate 9,477 downwards.
TCCACAATATGCGGACGTTGGGAAGCATGGCTCGGGATAAACAACTCAAAATTAGCTCTGAGACCTTTTATTTATACGCACCACTCGCTCACCGTTTGGGCTTACATGCCATCAAGTCGGAATTAGAAGACCTGTGTCTGAAATACACCGAACCCGAAGCCTACAAAGATATTGCTCGTAAATTGAAAGAAACGAAGTCTTCCAGAGAGGGATTTATTCAAAACTTTATTCGTCCAATTGAAAAAGATTTGAATGAAATGGGTTTTAAGCACTTGGTGAAAGGTCGCCCGAAATCTATTTATTCTATTTACAACAAACTAAAAAAGAATAATACGCCTTTCGAGGAAATCTATGACCTTTTTGCGGTGAGAGTGATTCTGAATGTTCCTCCCGAACAAGAAAAATCAGCTTGTTGGGCGGTTTATTCTATGGTGACAGACCATTACAAACCCAACCCCGACCGACTAAAAGACTGGATTTCAAACCCGAAATCAAATGGTTATGAATCGCTGCATACTACCGTGATGAGTTCGGGCAAGCGTGGGCGTTGGGTAGAAGTACAGATTCGTACTACCCGCATGGATGAAATTGCCGAAAAAGGTTTTGCTGCTCACTGGAAATACAAAGGAAACGATACCCGCACGAACAAAGCGTTTGAGTCGTGGTTGAGCCAAATCAGAGAAGCCTTAGACACCAATGATAAAAACCAGTCGGCAGTTGATTTGGTGGATGATATACGTAGTAGTTTGTACAACGAAGAAGTATTTGTTTATACACCAAAAGGGAAATTAGTGGTATTGAAAGACGGAGCAACCGCTCTGGATTTTGCTTTTGAGATACACACCGAAGTAGGAGCAAGATGTATTGGGGCAAAAGTAAATAACCGTTTAGTACCCCTAAGCCACAAGCTAAAAACGGGAGATATTATTGAATGTATGACCTCCACGAAGCAAAAGCCTTCAGAAGATTGGCTTCAATTTGTGGTGACAACTAAGGCGAAGTCTCGCATCAAAGACTACATTAAAGAAGCCAATAAATCACACGTGATTATGGGGCGTGATATGGTGGAACACCGTTTGAAAGTGTTGGGAGTTACACCACTTACGCTGGAAGTGACCAATCAGTTAAGGGCTTATTTTAACGCCAAAGATTCTAATGATTTGTTTTATCGATTTGGAAAGGGTTATTTACAGTTGGATGAGTTAAAACGCTGGAAGTCAGACCGTGAAGCCCACGAACGCAAGCAAGAAGCCAAAGCCATTAAAGAGCCTTTGACCGATACCAAAACGATAACCAAGGAACTCAAAAAACTGCATGGTGACAAGAAAAATGCCGATGGTATTTTGATTGGGGAAGACATGGACAAGGTAGATTATACACTGGCAAAATGTTGTAATCCCATTGCGGGCGATGATGTTTTTGGCTTTGTTACCATCAATGAAGGTATCAAAATTCACCGAACGTCTTGCCCTAATGCTACCGAACTATTATCAAGGCACGGCGACCGAGTCATTAAAGCCTTTTGGACGAGTCAAGTGCAGATGTCGTTCGTAGCCAATTTAGTTATCAGGGGCACCGACCGCATGGGACTCATGAACGATGTAACCCGTGTAATCTCGCAGGAATTAAAAGTAAATATTCAGAACCTTTCTATTGGTGTAAAAGAAGGGATTTTTGAGGGGAAAATAGCTTTAATGGTCAGTGACACCAGTCATTTAGAAACCTTAGCCAATTCTTTGGAACAAGTAGAAGGAGTGATTGAAGTAGAACGAGAAGCGTAGGGTTTTGTGTTTGATTTGGTATGTTCACCATTGCTATTAGGCTCATTAATGGCTTCGGAGAAACATAATCTTTGTAGTAATTGATTATTAGTTTTCTACAAATACCTAACTTCTCCGAACTTATTAGACTGACGGCTATAGTGAAGATACCAATCATATCTCTACCAGCATTACTTCCGCATGAGTTTTTGATGAAGACATCAATCAATCACGATGTAAAAACAAAATGCTTCGAATATATGGAAAATTTCGAAAATTTTTGAGATAATTTAAAAACTCTTTAAACTTATAACATCAGATTAAGCTATTGTATGATGTTTAACCTCCAACATTTCAAAAAGTCTTTGGATTTGTTCTATGTGCTTTTTGTTTTGGGCTTTCAAATCTTTTACTTCTTCTCTTAAATCTGCAATGATAGTTTTGGATAAATTTAACTCCTCTTCTGAAATATTTTGCTTGTAATTTACCTCTTTTATCTGCTTAAAATTATTGCCAATCAATACTAAATTTCCCTCATGCTTTAAAATATCTTCTGGTTTAATTCCAAGACTTTCAATGAGCTTTTCAACTTGTTCTGCATTAAATTCTTTGTCTTCGTTTTCCATTCTGCTTAGTGTTGATTGTGATACACGCATAACGGGGGCTAATACCTCCTGTTTTACATTTAATAATTTTCTAAAGTTTCTAATGGTGACTTTTCCAAAACCCACCCGTTATTTTTACCTTAGTGAAATCAACGGGTTTATGGGGATAGTCATAAGATAGTTTTTGGGCATGGGCATAAAAACTTAATAACCAGCACAGCGTTACAATTACGTTTTTCATCACAATGATGTTTAATGATTTTAAAATCAGCTTTTAGTTGTAAACATAGCTAATTTAAGCGTATTATCATGCTGATTTATCCTTTTCGTCGATTACGCTCTTGTTCACTTTATGATGAGAGTGAGCATCTTCTCATCAATTTAAATGGACCACTTGAACCGAAAGCCATTACCTAATGTTAGTCTTTCGTATAAATTATTTCGGTATCTATCAAAAATTGATTTAATTTGTGTTATAAAATAGAATTAGTCCAAATTAACTATGAATGGACAAATTCATCAACAACCATTATGCCGTACCGCTTATGCAGAACACAGATTCGGTAAAAAAAATATTTACTGCCTACCTCGAAAATAAAGGTTTACGCAAAACTCCTGAACGCTTCGCTATTTTAGAAGAAATCTATTCTCGTGATGACCATTTCGATGTGGAGGAACTGTATATTTCAATGAAAAATAAGAAGTACCAAGTTTCCAGAGCTACCGTTTACAATACTTTAGACGTATTGGTAGAATGTGATTTGGTGGCAAAACATCAATTCGGGCGAAATCAAGCTCAATATGAGAAAGCGTATGGTCGTCGTCAGCACGACCACCTTATTTGTACGGACTGTCACCACGTTACCGAATTCTGTGACCCCCGTGTGCAGGGCATCCAAAACATGGTAGGAGAGATGCTTCAGTTTAATGTAATGCACCATTCCTTGATTTTTTATGGCTCATGTACCAAAACCGACTGCGAACATAAAAAAGCTATGCTTGCCGAACAACGTGAAACACTTGGGTGAAGTGTTTGATTATCAATAATTTAAAGTTTTGTAAATTGTAATTAACCCATGCAAATTGTTTTTGACTTTACCGTTCTTGTGCTGGGGGTTATTATTTCTTGTTCGTTTTTTGCTTCGGGTTTATTGTGGTTTTCTAATCAAAATAAACAGTCAAATCGTTTTTTAGCTCTCCTGATTCTATCGGTTGCACTGTGGTTAATTGACCATTTTCTCCGTATATCTGAAATTTACCGACTCAAACCTAATTGGTATTTTCTGCCCATTTTTTATTCTTTCGCTTTTGGTCCACTTATTTATTTTTATGTAAAAAGTCTTGTAAATCAGTCATTTATCTTTCAGAAGAAAGACTTTTTGCATTTCATACCTGTTTTGTGTCAAGCGGGTTTGTACTGTTTTCTATCAAGTCGGGATTATGAATTTAAAAATTGGTATTGGAACGAAATTCACCGCCCAATTACCTACCGAATAGAGTTTGATGGCACGTGGCTATCCATGTGTATCTATTTGTTTTTGTCTATTCAGTTACTCAGAAAATACCAAGTTTACGTCAATAATAATTTTTCAGAAACATCACGTCTGAAACTCAACTGGTTGAAAATTATTCTAACCATTTTGTTAGTTTTATGCTCCCAGTGGCTTGTGGAGGTTGTATTAAGGGAATATTTCAGCTTATTTTTTAATTACGACTATTCCATTCAGATTTTAGGGGCTATGGCTTTGGTTTTGGCAGTTGGGGGAATTAGACAAAGTAGTTTGAAGGATGTGAATTTTGCGGAAGAATCACCCGAAATAAATGCTAAAACCTTAGTACAAGTGGATGAAACTGTACTGCAACAAATACAAAATGGGATGGAAGTTCAGCAGTTATATTTAAACCCAACCTTAACGTTGGCTGAATTTGCGAAAGCACTTAAACTAAACCCCAAGATGGTTTCTCAGCAAATAAATACGGGTTTTAAGAAATCTTTTAACGATTTTGTGAATGAATACCGAGTGGAAGAAGTGAAAAGGCGGCTTAATAGTGCCGATATAGAGCGAATGACTATTTTAGGGATTGCCTACGAGTCGGGTTTTAATTCTAAAACAACTTTTAACCGAATCTTCAAAGATTTTACGGGTGTAGCCCCCAGAGAATTTGTAAAATAGCACGATTATATCAAGCAAAAAGCGACTTGTGGAAAAGTAAATGGGTAACTTCTGAATTTCTATTTGATGATATTCAGGAATTACCCATTTTGATAAGTCTAAAATGACTTGGCGATATTTGTGAACTCACGAGATTTTAAAGAAGCACCACCAATTAAGCCACCGTCCACGTCTGGACAAGCAAATAATTCTTGAGCATTTTTCTCGTTACAGCTTCCACCGTACAGAATTGAGGTATCGTCTGCTACGTTTTGTCCGTATTTTGTAGCGATATGATTTCTTAGATAAGCGTGCATTTCCTGAGCCTGCTCAGATGATGCCGTTAGCCCCGTACCGATTGCCCAGATAGGTTCGTAAGCGATAACTACTTTACCAAAATCTTCAGCAGAAAGGTGGAAAAGGCTATCTGTTAATTGCGATGCCACGAATTCAAAAAATCCTTCCGCTTGGCGTTGTTCCAATGATTCGCCGCAACAGAAAATTGGCGTTAGCCCGTTCTCCAAAACAATATTTACTTTTGCTGCTAATTGTTCGTTGGTTTCATTGAAGTATTGACGACGCTCAGAATGACCTAAAATAACGTGTGTAGCCCCGATTGATTTCAACATACTGGCTGAAATTTCACCAGTGTACGCACCAGATGCTTTATCAGAGCAGTTTTGGGCAGCAATACCCATGTTGGCAATGGGTTCTGTATGTTTTTGAAGGGTAGTCAAATACAAAGCAGGCGGAGCGATAATCACCTGAACATCCGTATTTACTTCGTCTTTTACCATGTGAACAACTTCTGATGCTAAAATCATAGCTTCTTCCATTGTTTTATTCATTTTCCAGTTGCCTGCAACAATTTTCTTTCTCATTATTTTTTGGTTTGATTTTCTACAAAATTATAAATACCAGTCTTTAATTCCGAATCTATCTTGAAAATTTCGATTTTGAGTAGTGCTGACATTCGAGTTTCGATGTTTGATTTATTTCAGATAACCACTTAATGCAAAAGCCTTGTAGAAATCTTTTCTACAAGGCTTTTACTATCTCGATAAGTTTGAAAATATAGCCTGAAATCCAAGCTACGTCACCACCTTTGATGAAATAAAAACGCTTTTGTACGCCATCACGAGCGTATTCTTTCATAACTGTTTCCAAGATGGTAGCTCCCGCAATAATATCTTGATTGTTGTATAACTTGGTAGTAATCAACTTCACGTCTTCTTCTGCAATTTGCTTTACGATAGGGTCTGAAATTTTTCCGAAATCAGGACTAATAAGTTCTTCATAATTAGAAACTGCCATCTGACGGAATTTTTTTACGTCTTCTAAAGACACTTCTACTGGTCGCCCGATGATACCCGCACGTTCTGGGTGCAATAGTGTGTTCATCACAAAGGCGATTCCACCTAATAGATACACATTTTTACGGTTTTTCAAACCTACTCTACGGTTCATTTCAATTGCCATCTCTTCTCTGACAGGTACAATCTCAGCATCAACACCCGTGATATACCCCTTTATGTCAGCATCTGGATATTTAGTTTTTACGATTTTCCCGAAGGCTTTCGTTCCGTATGGAAAGTTTACAGCTTCAAACTTTGAGCGATTTAATAAATAGCCACCTTTTACGTTTCCTCCGCCAATATCCATGATAGATGATGATAAGTGCAATTCTGGTACAATCATCGCCAATGCACCGTATTTAGCTTCATCTTCAAAAGAAATAATATCAATTTTCAGGTTCGGATTTTTTACGGCATCTCTAATGGCAGCAATTAATTCTGCTTCTTTACCAGGAGCCTTATCCGTAGCTTGCTTCAAACCGCTACTCATTACCACAAAAAGACGGTCTGCCACTACTGCATTTTTTACCGTTGCGGTATCAATCAAATCTTTCACAGCAATAGCAGTTTCTTTGATAGAAGCCGCCGACAAAGCACTGGGTTCAGTATTGATTGACATACTCTTGCGTAGATTATACGTCAAACCTTTTTTGGGCGATACCGATACCCCAATGATACTTAATTTTACTCCTTTCGAGCCAATATCAATACCCGCAAAAAGCTCTTCGGTATCTTTCAAACCAGCCATTAATTGCGTAAGGGCTTTTTCGCTCATTGACATTCTCAGAGAGTGATAAATCTCAATGGCTTTTGCAAAATTACGAGATGCCTCGAGGGTGTTTTCTTGGTCACGGTACAAAAAACCTAAGTTTTCATAAGCAGCGGCTTCCCAATATTTATCTTTGTTTCTAACAATATTGAGTGCTTTGTTAAGGTATTCTTCTGCTTGGTCGTATTGTTTTACCTCTCTTAGGGTATTACCAGCTTTGATAAATTTGAGAGCCGTATTGAGGTCTTGTGTCTGTGCGAAACCAGTTGCCCATACAAGTGTTCCGAGAAGAAGGGTAAGGAATAATTTTTTCATGATTGGGTTTTGTAATGATTAAAATACTACGTTTAAAATAAGGAATATGTTTAATGGATTAAACTGATGAAAAAGTAAAACTACCGATTCATTTACTTAGGTAAATCGTTTTTTTGAAACAGAGGAGAACTGATGTTAGTTGGGTCAATGTCTTGCGTTGTATCCTTGCGTACAACTGCTTTTTTAGGAGATTTTTTCACTACTTTCTTTGCTGCCTTTTTCGCAGGCTTCACTTTAGTTTTTGCGGGAGTTTGAAAATTGTACTTTCCAGAAACGGAAGCATCAACGGAGTAAGTAAAAGTTAGAGAAAAAAATAAAAAAAATGTTAAAACAAACCCTGATGATGAAGAGAAAACGAAATTTCGAGCATTTTTTATAACAACAGAGTCGCTAAAAAATGATTTTTTTTTAGAAATTGGGTTCATATTATTAATAAAATTAGTGAATTAAATACCTGATTAACAGACGATTATTTTAATACGAATGTAACCATTGTATAGATTATAAGCAAAAAATGTTCCAAAGTTTTGTAAAAAATAACATTGGAACATTCTCTATTATAGCTTGACTTTCAGGAGTTTGGTATTTTCAAAGCCCTGAAAATCAGTAAATTTAACACTAAATTTTAGATGATTAATTCATAACTTAACAGCAAGAAGTTGTTTTAAAATTAACCTTCCATTTTAGCAACAATTTCTTCTGAAATACCCACTGAACAGAATCCTCCGTCGTGGAAAAGATTTTGCATGGTCACTTTTTTCGTTAAATCAGAAAATAACGTAATTACGTAGTCAGCACATTCGTCAGCTGAGGCATTTCCTAAAGGTGCCATCTGATTGGCATATTCATAGAAAGCATTGAAGCCCGAAATACCCGTTCCTGCGGTGGTTTTAGTAGGAGACTGTGAAACCGTGTTTACTCTCGTTCCGTTTTTCTTACCATACACAAACCCATACGAACGAGCGATAGATTCCAACATGGCTTTGGCTTGTGCCATATCAGTATAGTCGGGGAATGAACGTTGAGCTGCAATGTACGACAATGCCACCACCGAACCGTTGTTATTGATAGCATCCATTTTGTCAGCTACTTGCAACATTTTGTGGAACGACAACGCTGATACATCCAACGACTTCAAGAACCATTCGTAGTTTAAATCGTTGTAAGGACGGTTTTTACGAATATTGGTACTCATCCCAATTGAGTGTAACACAAAATCTACTTTTCCACCCAATGCTTCCATCGAACCTTCATAAAGTTTCTCTAAATCTTCTACCGAAGTAGCATCAGCTGGAATAATTTTCGCTTCACATTCTTCGGCTAATTTATTGATTTCGCCCATACGCATGGCTAAAGGTGCGTTGGTGAGCGTAAAAGTTGCTCCTTCTTCTTTAGCACGTTGAGCTACTTTCCAAGCGATTGAGTTGGCATCTAATGCTCCTGAGATAATTCCTCTTTTTCCTTTTAAAAGACCGTATGACATAATTTCGGATTTGGGGGTTCGGATTTCGGATTGTTGTCCGAGATTCTTTAAGATTAAATCACAAAAGTAATCAGTTTTTAGAAACTGTGCTATTTAAAAGCGTATTGTTTGGTATCAGCTTCGGCTACTTTGTTGAAAAACTCCCTGAATGCAGCGTATTCATTGGGCTGAATAATATCTTTTTTAGGAATTAATTCACGAGAAATGATGATTTTGTCGCCCTTTACTTCGTGAGTCATTTTATAGTCAGCAAATGGTGAAGATAACTTTACGGCTTCGGGTATTTCCAATAGTTTTTTACCCGTAGGAAGGGTGAGCGTAATGGTTTCTTGCATGATTTCCGTCTCAAACATCGTCCAGAATAAAAAGGGAAAAGTACGGGTTTCGGAAGCAACAAATTCTAAGGAAGCAACCTTTTCTGACCACGGCAATCGGAAAATCTTCATTCCTGCCACTTCGCTAATTTCATTTTTTACATTGTACGCATATTCGTAATTGAGAGAGTCAGAGAGAGAGGTTAAATCTTTGTAGTTGAGCGAATTAACTTTCACAACATTGGTAAAATCCTGAGAAAGCGATTCTGAAAGCCCTTTTTCACGGTCTTCTTGGCTGGCATTGGCATTGGTGTGTCGTGTGTCGCTGGCAAGACTTCCCGTTTTGAGGGTCGTTACTTTCGATACTAAGTCTTTTTGTTCAAAACGCACTTCTGTTTTGCGATAAACGGCATTTTTGATTCTGTTGTTGGTATTGATTTTTATTAAATTAGATTCTAAAGTTTCTCCTTCCCGAGTTACGATTAATCCGTTGGCATTGAGTAACGAAGACGAAACCGCCCCAAATGAATTTTTAGTATCGGTTAGCTCAATGAAGAAGTTTTTGCCTTCTGTTTGTAGATTAGCAATGCAATGATTAAAGTTAATGCTGGGCAGAAGCATGGTATTATCGCCATTATCACGGGTGGAAACCAGTACCAGATTTGCTTTTACGCCAACCTCTTTACACATCGCTACAAAGAGCGTTGATAAATCTTTGCAGTC
>JALONS010000203.1 GCA_025454855.1 Arcicella sp. | reverse complement strand
AGGTAATCACCGCACGCCTTATCAAGGCACAGGTGATGAAATGAATACCGACCGAAGAGAATTTCAATTTGGCGATTCAATGGAACAAATCGCCATGACCGAATCCATCCGAAACGCCCAGATTAATAATGGTTTTGAGAATTTTATGCTTACTGAAAATGACCTCGAAATCATGGATAAGGAGTACAAAGCCCAAACTTCCACGGTGCTGATGATTGATATTTCACACTCCATGATTTTGTACGGGGAAGACCGCATCACGCCCGCTAAAAAAGTGGCAATGGCAATGGCGGAGCTAATCATGACTAAATATCCCAAAGATACGCTGGATGTCATTGTGTTTGGCAACGACGCTTGGCAGATTCAAGTAAGAGATTTACCATATTTGGAAGTGGGTCCCTACCACACCAACACCGTAGCAGGGCTGGAATTAGCCATGGATTTATTGAGAAGACGGAAAAATAAAAACAAGCAAATTTTTATGATTACCGATGGCAAACCAACGTGTTTGAAAGAAGGAATCCGTTATTACAAAAACTCTTTTGGCTTAGATAAAAAGATTTTGAACAAAACCCTCACATTAGCAGCACAGTGCCGAAGATTGAAGATTCCTGTAACTACCTTCATGATTGCCAGAGACCAATATTTAAAAGAGTTTGTGCAAGAATTTACTAAAATCAACAACGGTCGGGCGTATTATTCATCCTTGAAAGGGCTTGGAGAGTTTATTTTTGAAGACTATGAGAATAATCGACGGAAGAATGTTAGATAGTAGCGAATAACTAAACCCTCCCAAAATGATGAATTTTGGGAGGGCTTTTGATTTAGGTATTACTCACAATGATATTATTGAGTGGTCCTGCAATTTTATCGGCATCAAATTGTCGCTTAATTAGTTCATGAATAGCATAATACGTCTCCCAGTAAGTAGCGGCATTTGTCCACACTCGCACGTCAAATTCAAGACCATTGGGCGTTAATTTGGTCAGTAAAATATCGTGTTTTCTATCCTGTAAAGCATAAGGGCATTTTGCAACGGCAGCCTCTACGGACTTCTGAATGGCATCATAACTATTCTGATTACCCGCCCCGAAAATCATATCTACTCTGATAATACCTTTCCCTGAAATATTGGTAATTGGTGATGTAGAAAGTGGTCCATTGGGCAAAATAACGGTTTTATTATCAGGAGTTACCAAAACAGTATTGAATATCTGAATGGCTTCTACCGTACCCGTAAATCCTTGTGCTGTAATTAAATCTCCCACCCGATAAGGTTTAAAGATTAGTACCAAAACTCCCCCCGCAAAATTGGATAAACTACCCTGCAAAGCTAAACCAACTGCCAAACCCGCTGCTCCTAAAATAGCCACAAATGAGGTGGTTTGAATACCTAAGATTCCCGCACAGCTCAGTAATAGCATGATATTCAACCCAACCGATATAAGCGACAACAAAAACGGCTGAACGTCTTTATCAATCTGGCTACTACTCATCTTGTGAGACAGTGCCTTTGTGATTTTACCAATGATAAACCGACCAATGATAAATACAACAATAGCCAACAATACCTTACCACCGTACTGGGTGATTGCCAAAACGATTTGGTCTTTCAAAGAAGTCAAGTTTAGATTTTCCATGCGTTTTCCGTTTAAATGTTAAAGATTAATACACAAAACGTAAGACGCTCTTACTAAAAATGAGTCACTTATCTATTGGTAATTAAGCATTAAGGTTGATTAAATCGTAATGTTGTGCCGTTCAGAAATGACAGAACACCATTCGTGATAATAGAACCAACTCGTGCATCACCACTAAAAACAGTTACGGTTGTTCCTTGTGCCACAGTAGTAGCATCTACAAAAGTAGGAATACGCCCACACGACCAAGTACTTCCTGCGTGCCAGTCACCATCAACCATACTAATTAGTTGATTAGCAGTTACATTGAATGACGAAGAAACTGGACTAATTATTCCGTTACTAAAAAGTCTCACCCGATAATTTCCCAAAGTTGTTTCTAATGGTAAAGTAGCCGTAATTGAGGACGTGGTTCCTTGTCCGATAATCGTTGGATTAGCTAAAAAATTACCAGAAGCATCCGATAATTGTACAATTACATTTGCTCCCGAGGCAAAACCATATTTACTAAAATCAACTTTAAAAGAATTTCCATTACAAAGTGTATTGCCTGTAATTTTAGGAGTTGATAGAATACTACTTACACTATTTGACAAAACAACGATAGGGAAATCATAAGTGTTTCCCATTTTATCAATCGGATTAGCAGCATTAAAATCAAATGGTTCTACGTCGTATTGCTTTGCAACAACTCTCACTCTCAATCTTGAAAATCCATTATTTATACTATTCGGAACTGTAAAACTCTGTGTTTGTGATGTATTCCATGACTGTGCAAATTGGTTTTTAGTAAGTTCTTCTCCTTCATCATCAAAATCTCCATCTTGATTGGCATCAATCCATACACCTGTTAGTAAATTATTCAAAAGAGTGGAGGCTCTATTATCAATTTGGGCTAATGAGTAATTTTCTCCAGCTCTTAACACACTTGCACTCTTTTGTAAAGCCAATGAATTATAATCATAATACCCGTTAACTATTGTTGAATTATAGATATCATTAGGTAATTTTTTGATTAGAGTGTCTGAATTATTGATTAAATATAAATTTTTAAGTACATCAGTATAAATATGATTTTGAATTGGTTTTATATACCATTGAGTATTATCTTTATCAAAGGTTCTTACATTAAGGTATAGAGGAGTAGCACTATTACTATAACCTCCGCATGAGGTACTTGGAGAAATAGCATATTTACGCCCATGAAGAGGACCTAAATTAACCACTATTGAATTACTATTACCAGTACTTGTGTAATATTGCCCATCTAAATATACCGTGAATGGTGGACTACCTCCAGTAAAGTTTACGTTCAAAGCTGTGACTTCCCCTTCATTAATAACTCCTCTACTCAAATTTGAAGTAAATGTAAAAGCGGGAGACTCTACTGTGAATATTGTAGAATAAATGGGGGATGTAATATTAAATCCTTTTTCAATAATCCTTAATCTATACCCTGTTCCTGCCGGAAATGTAGATGGTATATAACAACTAATATATTGACCTCCTTGTGATTCACTGAGTACCTTATACAAACAAACATGACCTATATCCTGAGGGTTATCAAAACTACCATTTGCGTCGGAAATCTGAACATGATAAAAACGATATGCAGTTGTATCAAAATATTTACCTGCAAACTTTACATAAAAACTTCCACATAACTTTGAAATTGATGTTGTATCATTATAATAACGTGAAACCTGCAGTGCCTTGAGGTATGGATTACCACCTTCAATAATTGTACTATCTGTAAGCACACTTGAACATAAAGCATCAGTTGTTCTTACAATTTTATACTTCCGAATACCTGAAGTGACAAAATTAGAATCTATTGTTATACGATTAGTACCTGTATTACGGTACGTAAAAACCCTACCATCACTTAACTCAATTGATACAGGAGGATTAGCTGTTGATACCCAACCGAATACAGCCATAGGAGTTGTATTCGATACAGATAGAGACTTTTCAGCCCCCCAAAATATTGAATTATTATAATTGCTATTAAAGGTGCTGTGAATGGACGAAGCTGGAATACTTTTCCAAACCAATTGATTGGGAGAATTTTTAACGATTATGCTTGCAAATGTACCAACTGGAACTGTTCTTACATATATAGGCATATTTGAACTATAGTTACTTGGCAATCTCACATTTGTAGAACTCCCAGTTGTTGTTCCTAAATTTATCACATTTGAAAATTCAGGATAATAAGACCCTTCTACTCTGAATACAGTATTGGCTGGTAGGCTTGTACCCGTCACTTGAAAACTTACAGGAAATGTACTACCTATGCAAGCACCGCTTGCTGGAAGCGAATCCGTCGAAATAACCGTTGGTATCACACCATTAAAGACATTCAAAGTATAATCCTCTACCTCTCCATCGTATGCCCCATTGCAAGGATAACTTACAGGAGAATACGAATCACTACTTAAATAAACTCTCAGACGAGTCTGTCCATTGAAAGTTGATGCTGGTAATTTTAAAACGCCTGTAAAACTATTAGTAATTGATTGAGCCGAAGAATTTGCCCCCATAGGAAAAATTCTTTCCCCTGTATCAAAAGCACCATTCTGATTCAAGTCAGCCCAAATAGCAAAATATCTTTGCACTACACCGTTATTTTCAATCGTAAAATTGTAATTAACGTTAGCATTTATATTAGCGGGAGTAAGGTATTCACCCCAACCATCTTGTGCTTTTCCCGAATTAATATTATTTATAGTAGTTCCTTGAATAGAGAAACTTTTTATCCCCGACGTTCCACTGCCCAAAACAGAACAGTATTTGGAGTCATTGATTCTCACTTTTAAAGTTGCAGAATTATTAACCTGAGAGCCACAAGCATCTGTAAGTGTAGTAATGGTATAAGTTTTTGAATCACTGGCAGGAGTTGTTAAATTATATTCTTTTGAATAATTAATATTTGTTTCAACTGTATTTGAAGTACCATCACTCAGCGTAAAATTGTAAGGGCTTTTCCCTTCACTAAACGAAGCGGTTAGTCGAAAAGGTTGATTGGATTTCGAGAAAATTACGCCTCCATAGCTATAATTATTATTGATATATCCTCGTAGTTCTCCTCTCAATGGATATGGTAAACTTACCGATACACTATTTGATGCTATACTACACCCGTTTTCACTTATTGCTTTTACAGAGTAATATCCATAAGTAGAAACACTATGGGATGTACTGGTTGCATTTGTAATATTCGAAGAATTATTCTGCCACTGATAGGAAACGTTATTATCAGGATTTGTAACTGTTAAAGTTTGGGATGTTCCAGAGCAAAGATTTATACTCCCTGAAATATTCAGCGTAGGACGTGTAGGACTTGATAAAATGGTAAATGTCTCACTATATTCACTATATACAGAAGGTGATTTTGAGAAAACTCTAATTCTGTAACCTCCTCCAGGTGGTAAATTTTGCCCATTGATATCAATAGCCCCCACATAAACTACATTTACATAGGGCGAAAAGCAACCTATTTCACGAGGCTGAATTAAGCCATTTTCATTAGATAGTTCTACAAAATGATAAGGAACATTACCCGATGAATTGACTACATTTGAGGAAAAACCATAGCTTAGATTATTATAATAATTAGTGTTATTACTACTACAAATTTGGGTTGTGCCAATGACAGGCTTCGTAATCCGAAACGTAGCTTGCCCCAAAACAGAAACTTGCAAAAAGAAAATTGACAAGAGAACCAGACAAAAAGTTTTGAAGATTTTAGGAGTGTAAAATGAGAACATCGGCGTTATGTGGTTTTGAAATATTAATCTTCAAGCAAAATAAACAAATTCATTCAAATAATTGCCCTAAACCTATCAGAACTTTTCTTCTATCAATTTGTTCTATCAATATATTTATTGTCATCTTATCCATTTCATAATGCAATACAAAAACCTAAATTCACAAGACCTTTTAAATATCAATACACTCGGGGCTTTGCGTGCGTCGGGCTATCAGCCAAAATCTATCAAAGACGAATTGCGTGATAACCTCATCCTTAAAATCAAAAAGAAAGAGAAAGTTTTTGAAGGTATTTGGGGCTTTGAAGATTCTGTCATCCCTGATATTGAACGGGCTATTCTTTCGCAACATCATATTAATCTTTTGGGGCTTCGTGGACAAGCTAAAACTCGTATCGCTCGCTTGATGGTTAATCTGTTGGATGAATACGTTCCCGTAGTGAAAGGCTCTGAACTCAATGACGACCCTCTACAACCGCTTTCTCGTTTTGCGAAAGATTTAATAGCGGAACACGGCGACTTAACGCCCGTTGCGTGGTTACATCGTGACGACCGTTACACTGAAAAATTAGCAACACCCGATGTGTCAGTCGCTGACCTTATCGGTGATGCTGACCCTATCAAAGCAGCAACACTGAAACTACCTTATTCCGACGAACGTGTGGTTCACTTCGGACTCATTCCACGTTCGCATCGTTGTATTTTTGTGATTAATGAATTGCCCGACTTACAGGCTCGTATTCAGGTTTCGTTATTCAATATTTTACAGGAAGGCGATATTCAGATTCGTGGTTTCAAAATACGCTTGCCATTAGATTTACAGTTTGTGTTTACTGCCAATCCTGAAGACTATACTAATCGTGGGTCAATCGTTACGCCACTCAAAGACCGTATTGATTCTCAAATAGTTACACATTACCCAAAAACGTTGGAGATTGGTAAAAAGATTACTTTGCAAGAAGCCAAACTCAAAGACGGACAGGAAGACTTGGTAACTACCAATCATATTATGGATGATTTGATTGAACAAATTGCCATCGAAGCTCGTGCCTCTGAATACGTAGATGCCAAATCGGGCGTGTCGGCTCGGATGACGATTTCAGCTTATGAAAACCTTATTTCTGCTGCCGAAAGACGTGCTTTATTGAACGGTGAGGAGAAAACCTACGTGCGTGTGGCTGACCTCATTGGCGTAGTGCCTGCGGTTTGCGGGAAAGTGGAATTGGTGTATGAAGGCGAAGTGGAAGGGCCTGTGATTGTGGCTCAAAACCTTATCGGGAAGGCTATCCGAACGCAATATCTCAACTATTTCCCTGACCCTGAAAAAATTAAAAAAGCGGCAAAAGATAAGGCTGGTAAGAATCCCTACAAACCAATTATCGACTGGTTTATGGATGGCAATACGATGGATATTCTGAATGATAGCTCCGATGCCGACTATTCTGCCCGCCTCAGAACCATTGACGGATTAGACGATTTAATCGAGAAAGTCTATCCCCAGATGCAGGGCAGAGAAAAATTATTCATGATGGAGTTTGTGCTACACGGACTATCTGAATTCTCAATCATTTCCAAGAAAAATTTAGAAAAGGGATTACAATTCAAAGATTTAACGGATTCCTTATTCAATTTAGATAATTTTAAATTTGATGAAGACGAAGACGATTTTAGGTAATCCATAAATAAGAGACTTGGCAATTTTGTCAAGTCTTTTTATATTGCATTAGTAAAAAACCAAAATATGTTAGTTGCTGAAATAGAACCTCCCAAATTGGTACGTCCACCCAAAGTAAAGGCAATACCAGACTCACTCGTTTATGAAATTATAGACGGGCGAAAGCTGTATTACAAAGGTTATAAAGATGTATTATCTAAAAAGAAAAAAATAGAAGATATTATGGGGGCAAGCGGTTTACAATCGTTTATTATTCAGTATATTTTGGAGATTCTTTACATAAAAGTAGGTAGAAAGAATTATCATTTCCTGACAAATGAGGTAGGTAGTCATCTTTCTAACAGAACTAATTTATCTGGCGATATTCATATTTTTGAAAAAGAATCATTACCTGCCAATAAAATTAACGTTAATTATATTGATATTCCCCCTAAAGTTGCCATTGAGATAGATATAAGAATAGATTTATCTGATGAAAAAGACTTCGATTATACTTTTACAAAAACCCAAAAATTATTAGATTTTGGGGTAGAGAAAGTCATCTGGATTTTCTCTAAAATGCACAAAGTGATTATTGCTACCAAAGAAGAAGACTGGATTGTGAAGGATTGGAACAAAGACATAGAACTCATTGATGGTCAGTTATTTAATATTGGTGAATATTTAAAAAAAGAAGGTATTGAAGCATGAAATTTCTCAGAGAAAACTTAATTGCAGGGATTCAGTAGACTTCTTGCGAAAGTCATTTGCGGGTTAATATTATTATTTTTGCTTGATGGAAGCGAATAAATATATACAAATTTCAAAATTATCTAAAACTCAAT
>JALONS010000202.1 GCA_025454855.1 Arcicella sp. | reverse complement strand
ATGATTACCTTTATGTACAACGTTCATCAACGTAGTAGCTCCTGTTTCGTTGGAGGCTCTCTTCATTAACCCTCCCACAAAAGTTGGAATTAACCCTTCTATGGCGGTTTTTACTTTATCTTCTTTCTCCCCTAAGAGATTTGCGGCTTTGCTGGCGACTTCACCCAATAATAGCTCTTTTAATTCTCCAAATAAATTCATTACTCAATTTTTTAAATTCTTAATCATTATTCAAAATTACAACGAATTTTTGTAATCTCTTAAATTTCTTACGTCTATGCAGTAACTAATGAAATTTGTTCCAGAGCGGAACAAACCGACGATTCAGTCATTAGCTCGCAGGGCTTTCCCAACTGCATTTCTAAAAGCAAATTTTTGTAAAGTAAATCTTTGATTATTTGTTCAGAATTATCCCCCGTATTTTCTTTTAAATAATCTGATTTAATCATATTCCCCTCCCCTGTCATTAACCATTCGAGAGATATATTTAATTTTTTCGATATATCTACATAAAATGTTCTTTGAGGGTTTTTGCTTTTACCGCTTAGAATATCGGAAATATTGGTAGGAGTAACCCCTGTAATCCTTGCTAACTCACTTTTTGTTAGATTGAAATGATTTAAAATAATTTCAACCCTTTGCCCTAATGTTGTTTCCATTTATATTTATTAATTTATTTTTTAATATATTATTTGATTTTTAAATATATTTATTTAATATTACTACCGAATTAATGATATAATTAAAATCTATTTTCAAAACAACCGAAAATAGTAGAAAAATCAAAGATATATCTTACAATTCGATTAAACGGAAATTGAGCGTATAAGAAAAGGTTTGGGGTTCGGGCGGCTGCAAACGCCAAAATGAACGAAGTACAAGGCAGTGAACCCCAAACTCTTTCATAAAACTTTGGGGGTGTGTGCTTGGAAAATCCAAGTTTGAAATGTAAAACTTAGGCGGTATTACATTATTTAGGTGGTATTCAGCACACGCCCAAAACTTGTTAATCTAACCATTAAACTATGTTAATTATAATCCTTACTTGTTTATCAATCCTTACTTTGTTTTTATTCAAAAACAATCAAAAGCCCCCCAATCTTACATGAAAAATCATAACATCGTGGAGATATACCTACTCGTTTTCATGTGTTTGGTTTTCGGGTTCACTTTGGTTTATATCTTCTTTCAGTATCTATTTATTCTCATTTTTCATATCAAAACATTTTTTAAAAATGCAACTCACAAAAGAACTCTTAGAGAGCCTTCAAAATGAAAGGTATTACAAGATTCAATTACCATCTACGGAGGTAATGGAGATATACAAACCCCGTCGGGGAGTAGATAAACTCATAGCAGTAAATTCTCAACGTTTGAGCGTTGCGGATTTAGTTTACAGCGATGCAGGTGTACGTTTTGTAAATACACCATTTACGGGTGTTCGTTGCGAATCTGAACTTTTTTTATACAG
This sequence comes from Arcicella sp., assembly GCA_025454855.1. Lineage (GTDB taxonomy): Bacteria > Bacteroidota > Bacteroidia > Cytophagales > Spirosomataceae > Arcicella. The sequence goes on along the minus strand of JALONS010000202.1, from coordinate 6,455 downwards.
CGAATTACAATTTTTAGGAGAAAGTCAAAAGGTTTGATTTTTGGGGGTCGTTCCCCCCTTTTTCCTCAATCAGTAGGATAGCGAGCAATGCAGGGGTGCAACTCGTAAACGTATCTGATTTTTACGCAGGAGTAAGATTTTGTAGGTGTGTCGGTGGCAAACTCACACGGTAAAATAAGGCGAACAACTTTTAAAAATTAATCAATTATGAAGACTATCAACCGCACAAAAATTGATTTTAAAATCAAATCAGTTCAGATTGCAATTTCTTCTTTGGAGAAAGAAATCAGCGAAATTCATCAACACACTTTTGAATATCCTGCTTACAAAATCAATCAAGTTGAAGCCCTAAAAGAAGTTGAAACGATGTTAAGGAACATCAAAACGTTAGGCACTCACGACCCGCAAGTTCTGCGAAAAATCAACGGTGAAACCTTTGAACAATCACTTTTTAGCTAAAAAATAACAGGCTGAAAATCAGCCGTTTAACCCTCCCTTGATAATATTAGAAACATTTGGAAAATGAGCAACGAATCTAACTACCTAAAAAACCAAAACCGCTTTGGGTTTACCGTCCTCAACAAATCCCGAAAAAACGAAAAAGTTTGTTCAGCTATTGAAGAATATCTTTCAGAACGCTTTGAAATCAATAATTTACCTCCAACCCGTTCGGCATTCAAAACAAACGAAGCCTATTTTTATCATTTCGACAGTTACGGTGAAGCCCTAAAAGATGAACTTGATTTGTTAATTTCCTTCTATTACAACATAAAGCACACACGGGGATATTACGCATATTTTGAGAAAGAGACAGAAAACAAAGCAGTACCGCTTGCTTTTTGGTACTCAAAGCACCGTCTTTGTGCGGTTTGGAACTGGCGTAAATCACAAATAATTAGACAGAAATATTATTCTTTTTTGAAGGTAGCAACGGATGAACATAACCGACTTTTGATTAATCATTATGTTCCAATTCACTTAGTTTTGACAGTTCCACACAAAGACGGATTTTACAAAAATTCAGAATTTTATGCTAAAGAGTTGATTGAAGACTACAACGCATTGAGGAAAACGGAAGCCTTCAAAGCTATGATTTACGGGGGTGAATACGGTGTAGAGGTGAAGAAATCAAAGGAACACGGATTGCACATACATATTCATTCATTCCTTTTACAAAATCCTGAATATTCGATAAATGAAACTCGGTATTTTTTAATAAAAAACTGGGCAAAAATCACTGATAATGAGAAAATTACAAATTATATTATTGATTATGAAAAGCAAAATCAAGAATCCTATTTTACAGGTAAGAGGGCTTATTTTGATGCTTTTTTCAAGCAATTACAGAAAACGAAAGAAGTCTATTCAGGAATTAACTACGAAAGTTTATACAACTTTAAGAACGGACAAAAAGAGTTCATAAACCCTAAGACCGCAACGGTTGAGGAATATTTGGGTGGTGTAATGGAGTGCATAAAATATCATTTCAAACCCGACTGTTTAGAGTTTGAACGGGGTGGATTAGTAGATATTGAGTTAATTAAAACTATTCTAAATAACACGAAAGGTAAAAATCTTTACAACCGTTTTGGATTGTTCAGGAAGGTAGAGGAACTCAATTTTAATATTAAAAATACAGGAAATGATTTGTTTACAAACATACCTGAACATGATGATAATTTAGAGGATATTGATACAAAAACAACTACCGAAACGGTAGAATCTAAAATTATCAATCCCTTCACTAAGCAAAAATCTAAACGTACTGATTATCAAATAATTGTAGGGAATCCTAAGCTATTCAAAGTTAGGGATTTAGGAAGCAAAATGCCTTACGAACATTATTTGTATCGTTTTCAAAACGGAATACTTTTCAGCCCCCCAAACCTTACTTTGAAAGAAGTCATAAAGTATGATGTACAAGGCAAACTTGTAAACTACATACTTGATTATCAAATAATTATGTCAGGAATGAAAAAGCAAAAGAAAAGACTTAGTAATGCAGAATTAAACAATTTAAAATATTTGTCTCAACTTAAAAATTAGGAATTATGCAAGAATTAATGATTATCGGAAATCTCGGAAAAGATGCTGAAATAAAAGGCACGAACGGAAATGAATTTATGGTGTTTACCGTTGCGGTAACGGAAAAATACAAAGATTTGGAAGGTGTACAAAAAGAAAAAACGAACTGGTATGACTGTATTAACAAGAAAACGGATTTAGCTAAGTTCATCAAAAAAGGCGAAAAAATACTTGTAAGGGGGAAACTACAAGTTTCGCTTTACAAAGATAAGGAAGGGAACACAAAGGTTAATTTATCAATTCAAAGCAATTATTTAGAGTTTCTAAGTAAAAAGCCTGAAAATCAAGACGATACAAAAAATGAGTAAGAGCTTTAAATTAATCAATTTCGTTGGTTTGGATAAGCCCGAAATGAAAGAGGTCGTTGAGGTACTAACCCGAACAATGGATAATACTGATATTAAAACGGGGCAAAAAGCACTTGAATTTATTTTGATTGACTATAAAAAAAGAGGGGTTCAACTTGAAAAATTACATAATAAATTAGTAGAAATAGAAAATGAAAACGAAATTTTAAAACAGGAAAATAAGGGTTTTAAAAATTTCTTTTCATTCATCAAAAATCAAATAACACAATGAAAGAAGGCGTAAACAGACAAATTAATAATTCGGGTTCGGGTGTAGCATTCGGATTTGAACAAATAGACGTTCAAACAAATCAAAACAACTTAGCGTATGATTTTAATTTGGATTCAGAAGGTTTTTTTCGTGTTCCTTACTTTAACACAGAAGAACAACGTTGGGAAAATGTTCCTATGCGTGACTTTGCAAAACACCTGAAACCATCTAATTCTGCTATTGTTTTTGGAAGTACGTTCTCAGGTACTCAACAAATACCATTAACTCAGCACTCAGTACTATTGTCACATGATTCCAACGTTGATGTACTTGTTTTTCTTGACAAACATTTTGATTTTGAACGTACTATCTCAGTAGTAAATGCAAGTAATAATAATTGTATTATTCGTATAGTTTCACAGGCTGGCAACAATACTTTGAAAGAGTTTTCATTAGAACGTGCAAACTTTGCATTTGACCCTAATAAAACATTCCCAATAGGTGTAAAAATTCAAAAGATTGCAAATGTTTACTATGAAGAAAAAACACACGAATTAACGAAATATTTCTTTGAAGGTTTTGATAATGGAATTAGCGATGATTTTTTACAGGCACAACTTTCACCCGATGGGGACAATTTCATAAAAATACCTCTTTACTATGCAGAAGAAGACAGGCTGGTTTTTGCGGATGGTGTAACATTTTCAAAATCAATTGCTCGGAGGTTTTCAATAAACCAACAAATTGAGTATATAGAAGGGGTTTTAAATCCTCCAAATTTAAAAAAGGTTAATATAAAAAATTCAAGGCGTTTTGTAGTTAAGCAAACATTTTCACAAAATATAATAGTATTGAATGACTTTGATTTTGTTCAAAATGCTGATTTGATAAATCAGTTTCAGAATGTAGTATTAGAGTTTATAAACCTAAAAGACACTACTATTTCAGTAATGTACGGTAATGAACAAAACTACCAACTCGCATTCATTTTGAACCCTTCAAATAATGCCGATACCAACCAGAACAAAATGAATAAATTTATTTTTGTTGGTAATGAATTTGTTAGGATTTAGGGTTTAGATATTAAAAATAAAAAATCCTGACTTTGATAAGTCAGGATTTTTTTTATTTGTTATTCCAAGAATATTTTTTTTAAATGCACCTTATAGTTGCCTAATTGGTCTGTAAAATCATCTTTTTCAAAGACTAAACCAAATTCACTTAAAATATCCTTAGTTTCTATTTCTCTAAGGGTTGCAGAATACTTCTTTTTTATTACGGTTTGTGGCTTTCCGTTGTGGATAACATCACGAAGTAAATCAGCAGAGGATTTTAAAATCAATGGCTTTTCTTTCTTTTCTACTTCTCTTTGTTCGATTAGCTTAATGTAAATAAAATAGTCAGGTTTATGTAAATCAATTAATAAATTAATGCACGTACTATCATCTTTTAGTTCGCTTATTGATTTAGTGTAGTTTATAAAATCTACTTTCTTTTTGAAATATTGCTTTCTAAAAAAAGTGTTCAAGTTACGCTGAAACTTTGAATTTAGCTTATCATCATAATCATCAATACTTGCAAAAATTACTACTGTTTTTTGGCAATAAACCGAACTGTAAACAAAGAATGTTAGTAGAAATAATAATAGTTTTTTCATGTGAATTTATGTTAAATATAGTTTAAAATATACCCTAAAATATACTGCTAAATATACCCAAATATACCCCCCCACAGGATTTTATATGATGTGCTAATTTATACCTTATCCAATCTTCATCGTATTTAGGAGGGCAACCCTCAACGGTGAAAATTTTAATCAAATCAGCAAAACAAAATTTCCTAATTGATTTATAGTACTCAACCCCCAAAACGGGAATTATTCTTTTTGCTAACGTTTTCAAAGTATAACCGAAATCGTCTGCTAATTGTGCTTTGTCTATAACGGTAGGAAGCATATAAAAATATTAAATGGATAAATGAAAGTACAAATTTATCAATAAATCTGAAACTATTTTTTACTTATTTATCCTTAATTCTCCTCAATTCTCCTTATTTCTCCTTATCGTTCCGTATCTGGGAAACGACTAATCAAGTCATTATAATTTTGAAACAGAAATTAAGAAAATGGCAACGGTAAAACAATATCCTATACATTCAAAATACAGAAAAAACGTAAAGGTGGACGTAAACCCGTCTGTTCCCCGTCCTATTGGTTTGGATTGGCTTGGCAAACCAATTGTAGGGCTTTTTACAAGTATAGACAAATATTGTGAGGATGGAACGGTAGAAAATATTTTATTTCAAAACGTTGGTAATTACGTTCAAAAGCAAATCGAAATTTTAAAATCTAATGAATATTTTGATACACCTTATTTTTGGGAGGGACTGCAAAAAAAGATAAATCCCCGTGAAGATTTGTCAATTCAAGATGCAAAAGAAATCTTTCTTTGGTATGATGAACATTTACAAATTTTAAAGAATCAAATCATACTGTATAGTGAAGATATTGCAAGGGGTGGAGCTAATCCCGTTGGTGATATTCTGATAGGTGTAGGTGGCACACTTGGGGCAACATTTCCCGTGGCAGGGGCGGTTACATTAGCTGTTGGTGCATTGTTTAAGTTGTTTGAAAGTGATAATTCACAGGCAACGGTATTGACTAAACAAAAACTATCATTTTGTTCAGATTTGTACACTTATTATCAACCTTATTACGAAGACTACAAAAAAATATTGATTGCAAATGAACGGGAAAAGATAGTAGGTAAAAAGAAAGAAGAACCCGAACCAAAAGAAGAACCTAAATCATTATTAGGCGATATTTCAGCAACAAACGCACTTTTAGTAGGAGGTTTAGGTATTGTACTATTAGGCAATAAAAAAGGCAAAAAAAGATGAATTATACATTAATTATAGCATTAGTCATTGGAGGGTATTTGTACTTAAAAGCACGGGCGGTAACAAATTTGACTTATCGTGTAGGAGGTATAGAAGGGCTTAGTTTATTTCGTTCACAGATACAATTCAAACTAAATGTAATTGTGTTTAATCCCTCAAACACCTCTATTACAGTAGATTATGCACAGGTGAATTTAGCACTACAAAACAGCTATATAGGCAAGTGCATTTTACAACAAAAGCAGGTAATTAAAGCATTGTCAGAAGACACCGTACAAATATTTGTTTCAATCGGTTTGTTAGATTTAGTGCAAGCGATTCCCGATATTTTAGGAAGTGTAAAATCAAGATTGTTGAATTTTAGAGTAACGGGAATAGTAGGAGGTGAAGGCGTAAAGGCAAATATTGATATACCTATCTCAATCACGATTCCGAAAGTTCAAAAGACGTTCAAGAAAGTTACCTTGACCGCAAACGAAAAATACGAGTTTGTGAAAGGCTCGGAGGTTAAGGTAATAACGAATAAGCAACAATACAAATTAGTAGCATAATGGCAACACAATATACAGGGGTGGTGTTTGTTCCAGGTGTTGGTTACATACCTACAAAGGACTTAAACAAAGTACAAACAGGAACAAAAGCAACGTCTTCAACAACGCAAGTAATCACTACCAGGGGTGAAAAGAAAGTAACAACGTTTGACAAGATTTTTGATTACTTACAAAAAGCGGTTGGGATTTTTGGTACAGTAGCAGACGGGATACAAAAAATAAAGTCGGGTTCATTACCGCAAGTAGATACACTTGATGAAGTATATCAAGAAAAGGATTGGCTGGGAGCGGATGCCGACGGTGTTGGAAAGAAAGTAACGGATGAACCCGAAAAGAAAAACTTTAGCCTTGAACTCACGGGGA